>JAKAKE010000205.1 GCA_021824625.1 Bacteroidota bacterium
TGTTAATGGAATAGAAATCACAGTGCTTGAGTATTTGGAAATCAAATCATTTTGAAATAATATTACCGGTCTAATACCTGCTTGTTCTGAACCCCTTACAGGATCCAAATCTGCTAACCATACTTCTCCTCGACCTAAAATCATTTAGTATCCTCGGAAGTTACGGATTTAAAATAGTCATCCATTCCTTCATTAGCCATTAATTTATCTTCTTCGGTAAAATCAGCATAGTGTTTAAAACTGTCTTCATAATTATTTTTTTTCTTCTTATAATTTGAACGGAATTTAATATAATCAATATAAGTTGACAGTTCAATAAGTTCTCTGCTGCTTAATGTATTTATACTATCAATTATGTTAGTTCTATTATTTAACATAAATTTTTCCCTCTAATATTAATAATATATTTAACGAAAAATGTTGAAAATAATTTCAAATACATTAATTTTTCTTTCACCTATTCTTCCACTCTGCACTTCTTTTCTCGCAGAAGGCATTTATACCTTCGTTTGCGTCTTCGGTTTCCATTAATCCGGTCAAATACATCTGTTCAAGCTTAGGAAGAGATGTTTTAAGAACGTCATTGAATCTAATTCTTGCGGCTTTGACAGCGTATCGAAGTGATGAAGCACTTTTCGGAATAATATTCTTTTGAATCCATTCTTCCAGAGTTGTCTCCATAATTTCTTTATCATCGAACACATAATTGAGCAGGCCTAAAGATTTTGCATCGTCTGCTCCGATTGTCTTGCCTGTAATTAATATGTCTTCCGATTTTGTACAGCCTATTTTTAGAGGCAATAGAAGAGAAGCAGGCGGAGCGAAAACACCGAGAATAATTTCCGGCTGTCCGAATTTTGCAGTCTTATCTGCAAATAAGAAATTGCAGATTAATGCAAGCTCCATGCCTCCACCCAGACATTGCCCGGAAATTTTCGCCATTGTCGGTATTGATAAATCAATCAATTCATAAAATAATTGGTGGAAGGATTTGAGCATATCCGTACATTTTCCTTTAGTATGCTCGGGTACACTTGCACCGAATGAAAAATGCTTTCCTGCTCCTTCGAATGTAATCAGCTTAATATCTTTATTGGTTTTAAAATCATTGAAAGCTGAGTGCAGGTCATTCATCATAACAGCATCCAGAACATTGCCCTTACCGTCATTCAAAGTGATTTTTGCTACAGCTCCATCATGAGTAAATTCTAAGGATATTTTTTCCATATAATTTTCCCTAATTGAATGTCAATTAATTAAAATATATAATATTTTTAAAACTACAGTTCAAAATTTGTAATAAATATTTAACATTAACAAATTTGGTACATCTGTGCCAGAATTACCGTTAAAGGGTTGCCCAAAATTAAAATTACTCGATAAATTGATAATCCAATTTTCATTTATTGAATAATATAGTCCGGAACCAAAGTCTATGCCTGCATGATCAGGATTTTCACTAAGAAATAAATATCCCAAATGAAATGAAATTCGGAATTTATTTGCCCAAATATTAAAATAATATTTGAAAACGCCTGATAAGCCATATCCCGAGAATAAATCATTTGATAATTGGATATATTTCCAATAATATTGGTTTGGATTACGGTCTGTTCTAGATTTACAAATCCAATAATGATAATATAATTGAAATGCGAAGTCATAAGATTTTGAAAAGGGTATTTCTAATCCTAATGCAAATACAGGACCTGTCGAGAAATAATATCCCCAAGAATCCCAAATACTACCTGGTGCTATTCCTAAACCTGCAATTAATACAAAATCAATGCCTTTATTTGAAGTATCAATTGTGCTTACCGTAGCAGAATCATTTTGTATTAATACAGAACTTTCATTCTTTTCGCCAAATCCAAAAACAGATACAGGTAATAATAGAAATATTAAAATTAATATGCTTTTTATTTGATTACTCATAACACTCTCCTTTGCATTTACTAATTTAAAAGAAATTGTGTTATTAATTATTTTCATTTAACAGAAATTATGTCGCTAAAATAATTACATTCTAATAAACTTTAAACTTTTATTATAATGTTTACTATTAAATTTCAGAAAATAAAGACCAGGGCTAATTTTAGAAGTATTATATACAATTTGGTTATTATTCATTAATACTTCGTCAACTTTATTTCCAAGCACATTGTAAATATATAAATTTATTTTATCATTTTGATTATCTTTATTAATTAATTTTATAGTCAATAAATCAGATGTTACTGATGGATAAATCTGAATAAAGCTCAAATCTTCAGAATTGTCATTTACACCTCCGATTATACTATAAGGATAACATCCAATATCCGCTCTGCTGCTGTCCGGGTCATCATAAAACGGGTCAGGAGCGCCAGTGTTTATACAAGGAGAAATTGCTTGGAGATGAAAATCGTCGTTGTCGAAATCAACAAATTCAGGATTGGCAATTATTGCATTTTGACCGCCTGTTCCGGGAGGGCCATTGTAGCCATTATTATTGAATGTGCAGTTGTAATCAATAAACAGATTTCTGTCTTTGAAAATGCCGAGTGTATAACCATAAACGATATTGTTAACTACTTTTGAAAAACTGCCCGAAGCAAAAATTCCTCTTCCTGATGTATCAGCGTTACTAACGATTGTGTTATTATATATGTGGCTCATGGAAGATGTATCACATGATATTCCGCCACTTGCATTATTAACTAATAAATTATGATGAATGTCTGAAGTTGTTGCATTTATTAAAATTCCCAATGCCTGATTATTCTTTATTCTGTTATTATATATTTCAATTGGTAATGCTGTGCTATCGGCACGAATTGCGACTTGTTTGCAGGAATTAATATCATTATTGTAGATATTGCTATGCCCATCAACACCAATCATTACACCAGCCAAATCAACATTTGAGATATTGTTCTCAAAAACGTTTGCAGAACTGCCTCTTATTACAACAACACCGCCGCCATTATAGTTGCTCCCATCTTCAAGATAAATTAAATTTGAATGAATAGCAGATTGTGATGAATCATTTACAGCTACCTGAAAATTCCCATTATTATAAATCTTATTATTTTCTATAATTGTTAATGCATTGATTCTTGTCATTATTCCGCCCGAAGGATTGTCATAGACTATATTTTTATCAATAATCATAGGACCTTTTGAATCCTCCGGTTTTACTAACCATCCTGTCGAATCGGCACCTATGCCTGCACCGGAACCTTCAGGCATTTCGTTACCAGTCCTGTCAATTCCATTTGAATACACTTCATTGCTTCGGATAATCGGTTTTGAACCTTCACGTGCAGATATGCCGTTCCATCCGTTCCTGTAAACAATATTGTTTTCAACAAGTGGTGCGGCTCCGTTTTGAATTCCAATTCCGACTTCACGATTTTCGTAAACGACATTATCACTTGCAACACCCTTTGAAAAATGATTGAAGCCGATTCCGATTCCGAAATTCCTATAAACTTTATTATGAATAATTGTTGGTGTGGATGCTCTTCCATCCTTTTCGTGAGAACCGATACCCGTGGAACCGTTATCGTGAACTATACAGTTCATTATTGTCGAGGAAGTGCCCCTGTTCTGTACAGCATGACTGTGACCGGGCAAATGGTGATTTACAGTATCCATGCCGGTGATTTCAAACCCGTCAATCACAGCTCCATTTGCACTATTTATAACGGGAGGAACTCCGCCAACAGAATCTCTCAGTCCTTCTGAATGTATTTTAGTTACTATTGCTCGATTCCAATTTCCATCATCTTCACCTTCTGACATTAATACAACTGAATCCTTCATTATTAAATACTCATGGTAACTGCCGGGCTTTACCAGCACTGTATCATGTGCAGAAGCAGAATTTATGGCAGACTGGATTGACGAAAACTCATCGGGTACAATAATGGTTTTACTTTGAATTGAATTAATTGAAATAAAAAATAAAATAACTTCAATTGTAAAAACTAAAATCACATTAACTTTTCTCATAACTATCCTAATAATTTATTAAAACATCATCTCAAACTTATGGAATTAACTAGTATTATATCATTCATGGTTGCTCCACATCCGTCAGTCATCATTTTCCAGCTTAATTTCACATTAACCGGTATTTCTTTTTCATTTAGAATTTTATTAAAATCCTCGGGTGTGTTCCAAATTCTAAGTGTATCTTTCATTTGTATCTGTCGAATTGCAACATGATGAAAGTAAAAGCCAAAAAACTAAAAAAAAAAGAATAAAATATTTTTCATTTCTGTCTTTAAAAAATAAATTATATTGTATGAATTCCTTTTTGAATAGCCACGATTTTTAAATCGTGGAGTTGTTACGTCACCGCAATTTGGGATTTATCCACTTAAAATAAGTGACTAATGTCTATGTTTAGACTTGAGAAACATCCCGCTATCTGAAGATAGTGGCTATTCAAAAAAAAGAACGATTTCAAAATAAATATTAAATCTTACTTATATTGAGGCGAAATCGCTTTTATAAGTTCGTCATTCCATTCATGACCTTCTGCTAACATTTGACGCAGTTTTACGAAATCACATTCCCTGTTGTCTTTTGGGCCTTCGTTGAATGCCCTGAATCCCGCTTTGCCTTCTGTCATCATGTTTAATGCAAGCCAGTCGCGGTTGCTTTCCTTATTCTTGTCCCAATGTTCGAGTTTATGTTTACGGACAGAATTCAGAGTTTTGCTAAGGCAGTTTGGCATTGTGAGCATCAGTCGTGTACAGAAATCATCCACTGTCTGATCAAGCAAAGTGTGGTCAACAACACCGTTTTTTAGAATTGCTTTGCCATTTGCGAGGTCTTCACCTGTTTTTGATTTGCCATATATGATTTCGCCTTGAGCATTTACCCATCTGTCTGTATATACAAGAGGATTTGGAACATATTCGCCGTTTACTTTCAATGCAGGAACAATTTTCGTTATTAATCCATATCTCATTGCTTCGTGTGCCGACCATGGTTCGCAGACTGTACAAGAGTACATTGCGTTCTCAATACCAACAAACAAAGGAAGAAAATCGGTTGAACCGCCATCGGGAGCACTTCCGTGCTTGGGACCTGCCTGACCGAATCGTGCAAGGTCTGATGCAATAGTAAAATCACATGCCATTCCGATTTCCTGTCCCCCGGCAATTCTCATTCCATTCACTCTGCAAATCACTGGCTTGTCGTTCATCAATATAGTCGAAACCATATCGTTGAATAGTCTCATATATTGTTTGTATTCTTGTGGATTCCCTGCATAGTATTCAGCATATTCCTTTGTATTTCCGCCTGTACAGAATGCTTTATCACCAACGGCAGTAAATACAACAGCAACTACACTCCTGTCATTTGATGCCTGTCGCATCAACATAATTACTTCCTTAACCATATCTGTTGTGTATGAATTGAATTGAGAAGGATTGTTTAGAATAATCCATGCATTGTAAATACCTTCACAGGGATGTCCTTTTGCATCCAGGCAAGGACGCTTTTCATAAATTACACCACCTTTTAAATCAATTTTTTCTACCAAATCATGAGATGCTAACATAATTACCTTTCATAAGTTTTAATTAAATCTATTTTGTTTGAATTTTTCTAAATATATACTTAACAATAATGTGCATGATTAATTCATGCCAAGCAATATCAATTTAGCAAAGTTTAGTATTATTCACAACAATCAAAAATCAAAATAATAATTATTTTTACTAATTCAGGTGTGTGTGTTTGTAAGCCGATAAAATACAATCAATATATTAATAAATTCACACCTGCAACACGAGAAATACAGTATTTCCTAATCGTTTTCAAAGTTTAATTGTTGCTTAATAGGAAATAATTTCCTAATTTGAAATTTGTTCGTTCATTGCAAAAACTATGAGGTATATTTAATGAATCTTGAAGGTAAATCTGCGATTGTTACAGGTGGAAGCCTTGGAATTGGAAATGCTATATCTTTGAAATTAGCTGAGTATGGAGCTAATGTAGCTCTGAATTATCGGAAGCATAAAGAAGAAGCCGATGATACTATAAAAAAAATTGAAGCGATGGGTAAACAGGGTTTAGCTGTCCAGGCTGATGTTTCTAATTTCAGCGATGCCGACAAAATGGTAAATGAAGTAATATCCCGTTTTGGAAGGATTGATATTTTGGTGAATAATGCAGGGATTAATTGGGACGGAGTGATTTGGAAGATGACGGAAGAACAGTGGGATAAGGTACTCGATATTAATTTGAAAGGATACTTCAATTATATACGTGCTGTATCACCTCACTTCCGTGAACAGCAGTCGGGCAAGATTGTCAATGTTACTTCCATTAACGGAATGAGAGGAAAATTCGGACAGTCGAATTATTCTGCTTCAAAAGCAGGAATTATCGGACTGACAAAAGCAGTGGCTAAAGAATTAGGAAAATATTCTGTGAATGTCAATGCAGTTGCCCCGGGATTAATCGAAACAGATATGATGAAAGATGCTCCTGAAAATGTTCGTACAGCGGCATTGCAGGATATTGTTTTAAACAGGATGGGGCAGCCTGATGAAGTTGCCGATGTTGTTGTTTTTTTATGTAGTGATTTAGCCAGGCATATAACCGGCGAAGTCGTTAAGGTTGATGGCGGACAATATATTTAATCCCGCGATTGTGGGTTTAATTTCCCGCAGCTGCTGCGAAAAAATATTATTTGCTAATTTAGATACTCCGCCGCTTGCGGCGGGGTTGTTCATTAATAGATTTGGAATTAGTTTCCAAAATGATATACTGTGCTGAAACTTGTCTTTCGAAAAAGAGGCTAATTTCAGCATCCATAAAAAAAATATTTCAATTATATATAAACTGAGGTTTGTTTAGAGGAAATATCTGAAAATTGGATGTTGAATAAATTTCAAGCTTAAACAAAGCTTATGCCCAAGGAAGTACACACTTCCGTGGCTCATGCTTCGACAAGCTCTGCATGACATATCAGGAACTGAACCAGGTCCGCAATAAACTAAGACGAAAGGATTTATGAACCTTAATGACATCGTTGCCATATCGGCAGTGCGAACTCCGATGGGCAAATTCGGCGGTACTCTGAAAAATGTAGCATCTTATGATTTAGGTGCTGTATCAATTCGTGAAGCTCTCAAACGCGCATCTCTCACCGGTAATCAAATTGATGAAGTAATTCTCGGAAGCTGCCGACAGGCAGGCAATGGGCCTAATCCGGCAAGGACAGCTTCAGTTCGTGGCGGTGTGGATATTTCCGTTCCCGTTGTTACACTCAATATGGCATGTCCATCAGGTATGAAAGCTCTTGTTTTTGCATCGCAGGCAATCAGACTTGGCGAAGCTGATACTGTACTTATCGGTGGATTCGACAGTATGAGCACTATACCTTATTTATTAAAGGGCGCCAGATGGGACGGATTCAAAATGGGAAACAAAGTATTGGAAGACGGCTGGAGTGACAGCATTGACCCGCTCATCGGACAGGGGATGGGCGAAACTGCTGAAAACCTGTATGATAAGTATAAAATTCCAAGGGAAGAACAGGATGAATTTGCTGTAAGCAGTCACCTGAAAGCCGCAGCGGCTCAGAAGAACGGCTGGTTTGACGAAGAAATTACAACGGTTGAAGTTCCGGGTGCCGGAAAGAATCCGCCTATTATCTTCGACAAAGATGAAACAATAAGATATGAAATAGACAAAGCAAAAATGGCTAAGATTCCACCTGCATTTCGCAAGGATGGTACTGTTTCTGCAGGCAACTCTTGTGGACTTAGTGACGGTTCGACCGCACTGGTATTAACTCATCGTGCAAATGCCGAAAAGCTTGGCGCTAAGCCATTATTTTCAATCGTATCTTATGGACAAATAGCCGTCGCACCTTCGGTTATGGGGGAAGGTCCCGCTTTTTCGATTCCGGCGGCATTGAAAAATGCAAAAATGAATTTAAACGATATGGATTTAATCGAAGTAAACGAAGCCTTTGCTATTCAGGTTCTTGCAAACGAACGCGTACTGAATTGGGACAGGAATAAGTTGAATGTCAATGGCGGTGCAATAGCACTCGGACATCCGACAGGTATCAGTGGAGCAAGAATTATTGTTACGCTTTATCACGCATTGAAAAGATTGGATAAGACTTATGGCATAGCAAGTATTTGCGGTGGAGGCGGAGTTAGTATTGCAACAGTTATTAAGAGGGAATTATAAAATTAAGGACTCGATTAACTCAAATATAAATTGCAATCGCAATAGTAAAAGTAATCTATATATAATAAGCTTATATTTTATTGGAAAGGAGATTTCATGATTTCTCAGTTTCGGGATTGGGAGGAGAACAGGCACGTTTATGCTAAGAATTGGAAGGAAAAGACAGGAGGAAAAGTAATAGGTTACTTTTGCACTTATGTTCCCGAGGAAATTCTTTATGCCGCCGGCATCCTGCCCGTTAGAATATTAGGAAGCCACGAGCCACAGGATGTAACAGAACCACATATATTTGGGATGTTTTGTCCATTTTGCAGGGATTGTCTTGCACAGGGATTGAAAGGAAGATATGATTATTTGGACGGTGTGATGATTTCACAGTCGTGCCTTCATATTCGCCAGGCATACACAAGCTGGGTGAAACATGTTCCGCAAAGTTTTTCTTATTACCTCCCTATGCCAAATAATGTTCAAAGCAAACATGCTGTTCCTTATCTTGCGGCAGAATTGAAAACATTCAAAAGTGCCGTTGAAAAGTGGATTGGCAAAGAAATTACAAATGACGACCTCAAAAGAGGTATTGATATAATGAATGAGAACAGAAGCCTCATGCACAGTCTTTACTCATTTAAGAAAAATGATTCACCGCCTGTCTCTGGCGAGGACACAATGCAGGTCGCTATGTCACAGCAGATGGTGGATAAAAGAGAACATTCACCTCAGCTTAAGAAACTTGTCGAAGAGCTTGAAGCCGGTGCTTTCAGTACTGTCAATAAAGGTACAAGATTAATGATACTCGGCAGTGAAGACGATGACATTCCTTTTGTCAGAATGGTGGAATCAGTCGGAGGTTCGGTTGTAATTGATGACCATTGCGTAGGAACAAGGTATTTCTGGAATAACGTAAACGTTAATGGCGGCGACCTGATGGAGTCAATAGCAAAACGTTATATTGAACGTCCTGCCTGTCCGAGTAAGGACTGGGTTGAAAGAAGCAGGATACCACACTTATTGAATCTTGCTAAGGAGTTCAGAGTAAAAGGAGCAATAGTCATTCAGCAGAAGTTCTGCGACCCGCACGAACTTGATATACCTGCAATCATAAAGACATTTAATGCTAACGATATAAAAACCTTGTTCCTTGAATTTGATGTAACAGTGCCATTGGGGCAGTTTAAGATTCGAGTCGAGGCCTTTTTGGAAATGCTTCAGGAAGATGATTTATTTTAACATAAGGAGAAAATAATGGCTGTACCAACATATAAAACAGAACAATTGAAATGCTGGAATAAAGCAAAAGAATTGAGAATGGATTTTTATAAAAATTATGCGAATGCTCATGATAAGGGTGGACTGCGATGGGCGGGAGGTGCCTGGAGTTTTGGTGCTATTCCTGCAGGATTGGGCAATGACATTTTCCCGATAACCGGAGAACCTTATGCCGCAGGTATTGCATTCAACAAAGAATTTTCTTTGCGTTGTCTTGAAGCGTCTGAAAAGAAAGGTTATGCAAGGGACTTATGCTCGTATATGCGTACCTATTGGGGTTCGATTATACTTGATGAGTATTTATATGGAGGCAAATTCCCAAAGCCGGATTTTATGTGGCAGGACCATATCTGCTGCAGCCATGCCAAGTGGTACCAGGTTGCAAATGAGCTTGAAGGGGGTGGTATCCCCACACATATCATAGATGTTGCTGTTGGTCCATACCGGGATGTTACCGAAGGCAGGATTGACTATATTTTAAGCCAAATGCACGAAGGAATCGAATGGCTTGAAAAAGTTACAGGCAGGGAGTACAATGACGACCTGCTTATTGAAGCCGTTCACAATGAGTGCAGGGCAACTTCAGTATGGGCTGAAGTTTGTCAATTGAATAAAGCAGTTCCTGCTCCTCTTGATGAAAAATCTATGTATTCACTTTATGTTCTTGGCACTCTTGAAAAACATTCAAAATCTGTAGCCGATTTTTATGAAGAACTTCGTGATGAGGTGAAATATAGGGTTGAAAACCAGATTTCAGCTACTCCGCATGAGAGATGCAGATTAATGTCAGACACACAGCCGCCGTGGGGATTCCTGAATGTATTCAGGTATCTTGAAGGATTTGGTGCAGTTTCTATTGGTTCTCTTTACACATTCGGATTAATTGGTGTATGGGAAGATAAGCCTGACGGTTCATGGGGACCCAGAACAACACCTAAACAAAAGGGAATCAAAATCGAAACCCGCGACCAGGCATTAAGAATTCTTGCCGATTGGAATTTGAGCAAACCGGAATGGCAGCATTTTTATTCGCCTCACATCAAGAGCGATATGATGATTAGGATAGCAAAAGAATGGAAGCTCGACGGTATATTACTTCATTACAATCGCGGATGCGAAGGTCTTTCTCTCGGTATTGCCGAGAATCGCCTTGCATTGATTGATGCAGGATATCCCGTTATGACATTCGAAGGCAATATGGGTGATGAACGTGAGTTTGACGAAGCAAAAACGATGGGCAGAATTGACTCATTCATGGAAACTCTGGGTATGAAAGAAATAAAGTAGAAAAATATTGTTTATTTTTAATAAAATTGTTGGAAAATTTATTAGATGTTCATTATGAAAACATTTCTCTTAAGTTCACTCTTTACTTTTTTTGTAATTATTCAAATTGCGTTAAGCCAATCAGATTCAATTTGGATGAAAGTATATTATCCAAATACTGCTATTGCTGCAAAATTTACAAATCAAGATACTCAGAGAATCGTTGTTGGTATAAAAGGTAATAGCTTTAATGGAGACTCTGGTGCAGTTCAATTACTTGACGCTTTAACCGGTAACATTATTTGGCAACAATTGACAAGGAGTACTCTAGCAATTGATATATCAAATGATAGTAGTCTTGTAGCAACTGCACATGCAGACACAACAATAAGAATTTGGGATTTAAATACAGGTCAGTTGAAAAAAACTTATAACAGGGTGTTGTTCGATACTTTAGATGAAGGTTTATATGCAAAATTTACATCAATTTGTTTTTCAAATAATGGAAGATATGTTTATACCGCTTATAATTATTATCCTTCATTATATAATTTCAACAAAACAAATTTATTTAGAATTGATTTGCAAAACGATTCAATAATACACAAGTTGACTTATGATAATCAAGAAATTATTAAGATGTCGCCCACATCAGATACATTAATTTCAACTGTTGGGAGATATAGTTATCCTGCAATTGCTAAAATAAATCCGAATACATTGCAATTAGATACAATATTATATGTAGGGCAGGGGGGATTATTAACAGATATTGCGATTTCTCCTAATGGTAATTACATAGCTACTTCAAGCGAAAATGGTACAGTAAAAATATGGAATATGTCTGATTTAAGTTTATCCAAAACGTTTAGCACAAATGAAGAAAGTGTTTATTACGGAAATATAACTTTTTCAAATAATAATTTATATTTAATATTAGCAAAACGTGGAAGAAGTATTAATGATTGGGTAAGTTATATAATAAAAATTGATAATGATTCAATTGTATATGAATATAATTATTCTGCTTCTGATGATATTGAAATATCAACTGATGATCAATATATTGTTTTCAGTGATGAATTTGTTAAATTATATTATTCAAGAAATATTTCAGGGGCATATCGAGAACAACAATATGATGAAATAAATAGTATTTTATATCCAAATCCAACAACAGGTTTTTTGAATTTTGAATTTGATAAATTTACAAATAATTCAATTAAAATTGTAATATATTCAGAAGATGGAAAATTTATTGATAAAATTTATGAAGGTAGATTTTTATCAGAAAACTTTAATATCAAATGGAATACCAGTCATCTTGATAAGGGAATATATTTCATTGTTGCCAAGGGTAAAAACTATTCACAAACATATAAACTTGTAAAGGAGTAGTTAAAATGAAATATTTCTTAATGATATTATTTTTTTTAATAGCATTGACATTAAATGCACAAGACATCATTGATCCGCAGCCGCTACTATTTGATTTTAAAGATAATGTCGGTATAATGCACAATGATGCAGAATTAAAGCCAGAATATTTCCTTCAGGAAAATTTTATAATCGGCTGGCAGTGGGGTTCAGTATTAAAGACAGTAGATGAATTAAATACGAATATGGTGCATG
Organism: Bacteroidota bacterium; assembly: GCA_021824625.1. Lineage (GTDB taxonomy): Bacteria > Bacteroidota > Ignavibacteria > Kapaibacteriales > UBA2268 > XYC2-FULL-35-21. The sequence goes on from JAKAKE010000205.1 coordinate 12,376, forward strand.
CTTATGCACTAAATTGTAATAGTTTCCTAATCTCTGAATCGGTTGTTATATTTAATCAATTAACAATTAATTCAGGTATTAGAAATATATTTATGTATGAATAATAATAATTGTCCAATAAATTTTGAGGTATTTATGATAAATGTCGGAATTGATGTCGGAGCAAAAAATATTAAGATTGTTGTTCTTCGGGACGGTGAGCTTATAGGGAAAGGAATATCACTTGCAGGATTCGAAACAAAAGAAACTACAAAAATTTTATTCGATGAAACAATAAAACAAGCAGGTATTACTGCCGAACAAATAGATACAATAACGTCAACAGGAAGCGGTAGAAAAGCCGCTGACTTTGCCAAGATTAGCGTAACAGAAGTTACAGCCGCAACAAAGGGTGCTACTGCACTTTTTCCATCAGTCAGATGTGTTATTGATGTCGGTGCCGAAGAAGGGAGAACAATCAGATGTGATACAACAGGGAAAATAATTGATTTTGCTTTGAATGAAAAGTGTGCGGCAGGTGCAGGTGCATTTATCGAGGCAATGTCGAGAGCATTGGAGGTGAAAGTAGAAGATTTTGGAATGATTTCTTTGCAATCCGATAAAGAAATACCTTTGAATGCACAATGTGCTGTGTTTGCCGAATCGGAAGTTGTTTCACTTCTTCATGCAAAAACCGAAAAGAAAGACATTGCAAAAGCTGTGAATGATGCAGTTGCTTCACGTATTACTTCAATGGCTCGAAAAGTAGGATTTGAAAAAGATATAGAACTTATAGGCGGGATGGCGAAAAATACGGGGTTTGTCCAGTCATTGAAAAAGGCACTCGAATCCGAAATTATAATTCCCGAAAACCCGGAGTTCATCTCGGCGTATGGGGCAGCACTAATTAGTGAATAATGAATAGTGAATAACGAATAGTGAATAACGAATAGTGAATAACGAATAGTGAATAATGTAAAATTGAAAATTGAAAATTGAAAATTGAATTGTGGAATAGGAATTAATTTTTTTTGAGAATTGCTAATAATGAATAATTAAGATATTAAGGAGATTTGAATGGCACAGGAGTTCTGGCGTTGGAAAGAATATAACTGGAAGAGTGACAAGATTGATTGGAAAGGCGGTTCCATAATTACGGGAGGAGTTGATGTCGGTTCAGTCAGCTCACAGGCATTAATACTTGTTGACGGTGAATTGTATGCTTATGCAAGCATGAGAACAGGCTCTGACAGCCCTCAGAGTGCTGTTAATGCTATGAACTGGGCTTTGGAAGGTTCAGGTATGAAGCAGGAAAATATTCACTATGTAGTCGGTACGGGATATGGCAGGGTAAATGTCCCTTTTGCTAATAAGACAATAACCGAAATAGCCTGTCATGCAAGGGGAGCGAATATGATGTACGGCGGCAGTGTGCGTACAATACTCGATATGGGAGGACAGGACTGCAAAGCAATCCGATGTGATGAGAAAGGCAAAGTATCAAATTTTCTAATGAATGATAAATGTGCCGCAGGAACGGGACGCGGTATGGAAGTCTTTGCCGACCTTTTATCTGTTCCGATTGAAGAAGTTGGCGAACTCTCATTTTATGTCGAGGAAGAACCCGAACCTGTAAGCAGCACTTGCGTAGTATTTGCAAAAACAGAAGCCACAGGTTTATTACGTGAAGGCTGGCCCAAAAACAAAGTGATTGCGGCTTATTGTTCTGCTATGGCACACCGTGTAGTAACTCTTCTTGACAGAATCGGAGTTGAAAAAGATTTTGTTATTACAGGTGGTATTGCAAAAAATTCCGGTGTTGTTAACCGTCTTCAGAAAGAGCTTGGAATCGAAATCTTAAAAACCGATTATGATGCTCAAATTGCAGGTGCATTAGGTGCGGCATTATTTGCAAAAGCACTCGTTGAAAAAGAAAGAAAATAAACTTATAGAGATTAATATGATTGCAAATTTCGGATATAAAGATGGCTCAGGTGATTACTTTATAAGTATTGACACTGATAAATGTAATGGGTGCGGAGATTGTGTGCCTGTATGTCCCGCAGGAGTACTTGAAATAAGGGATAATGAATTTGACCCTCTTGCAGATGACAAAATGGCTGCCGTTAAGGAAGAGCATCGGAAGAAAATCAAATATTCATGTGCCGGTTGCAAACCTGAAATGAATATGAAAAATTTGCCTTGTATGATGGCTTGTCCTTTGGATGCAATCGCACATTCATGGTGATTTATATTTTGAATTGTTCTTTGTCTTTTTTGAATAGCCACTACTTTTAAGTAGTGGAAAATGATGACACAGAAAGACAGGATTTATCCTCATAAAGTAAGTGACTAAAGTCATTTTCAAACGGAGATAAAACCTCCACTATCTAAAGATAGCGGCTATTCACTTTTTTTAAAAGTAAATACTTTTATATCAAATGAGTAACATAAGTTTAACAATAAATAATATTGAATTAAAAGTCCCGGAAGGCACAAGCATACTTGATGCGGCGGCTTCTGTGGGTATATATATTCCTGTACTTTGCAGTCATCCTGATTTAGGGTCTTTTACTTCTGTTGAATTATCATCTTTCATTTATCAGGGCGATAATAAAATTGAAAACGACCCCGGAGCAACGATAGATTCTATAAGGGGATGTGGTATCTGCGTTGTTGTAGATGAAACTAAATCCGAACTTATTCCATCGTGCAAAACTAAGGTTGCACAGGGAATGAAAATTGCGACAGAGAACGAATTAGCCGTAAAGAGGAGACGTGAAAATCTTTCCAAAATACTCGCAACTCATCCTCATTCATGCCTTACATGCAGTCAGCGTGAAGGATGTATTCCGATGACAGATGTCTGCCCCGGCTCTGTGGTAACTAATGAAAGATGCTGTGCATTGCTGAATAACTGTGAATTCCAGAGAGTAGTTGATTATGTCGGGGTACTACCTGAAACGCCCAGATATCAATTCAGAAATCTTCCTAAAATCACGGAAGACCCGCTTTTCAATCGCGATTTCAATTTATGTATAGGGTGTGGAAGATGTGTCAGAGTCTGTCAGCAGGTAAAGGGTGTTTATGCTCTCGGTGCTGTGATACAAAATGGTGAACTAAAAATCGGAACTGTTGATGGACCCTTACTTGATAATGCAGCATGCAGATTTTGCGGCTCATGTGTCGAGGTTTGTCCAACCGGTGCCATAATGGACAAAGTAAGCCCTCGGCTTAAGGAATACAAGGATTTTGTTCCATGCAAAGCAAGTTGCCCGGGTGAGGTTGATATTCCTCAATATGTGAGACTTGTCCGCGAAGGGAAGCCACAGGATGCTGCAGATGTGATTTCTGCAAGCCTTCCTCTTCCTTCAATACTTGGAAAGATTTGCTTCCATCCTTGTGAAACAGCATGCAAGAAAAATGAACTGTTATCAATACCGGACAGCCGACAGAATGCAATGAGCATAAGGATGATAAAAGATTATGCAATGACAAACAGCATTCTTAAAACTCCAAAAAAGTTAAGAGAAAATACAGGAAAAAATGTTGCAGTTATAGGAGCAGGTCCAGCGGGACTTTCCGCCGCTCATTTTCTCTCACTAAAAGGGCATAATGTTACCATATATGAAAAAGAAAATGAAATAGGTGGTATGCTCAGGTATGGAATTCCAAGATACAGATTATCCGAAGATGTTCTAAATCGAGACACAAATTGGATTTTAAGTTCAGGCATCAATGTTAAAACAAATACAAGATTTGGGAAAGATATTACTTTGGATAAACTATTAGGCAACGGTACTGATGCCGTATTTCTTAGCCTTGGTTTATCAAAGAGTAAACGATTACCAATTCAAATATCTGATGATGTATCAGTTCATTATGGAGTTGAATTTTTAAATACACTTGCTAAGAACAAAATACCTGCTAATTATTTTGAGGGTAAAACTGTTCTAATAATTGGCGGCGGAAATGTGGCTACTGATGCGGCTCGCTGTGCTGTCAGATTGAAAGCCACTACTGTTACAATTGTATGCCTCGAGCAATATGATGAAATGCCTGCTTATAAAGATGAACTCAGAGAAGCTCAGGAGGAAGGAATTAAAATATTGAATGGATGGGGTATTTCAGGTGTCAGTAATTCAAACAATAAAAATGAAATACTTTTAAAGAAATGTACAAGTGTTTTTAATGCACAAGGTAATTTTTTTCCTTCCTATGATGAATCAATCACTGATAAACTGAACGTAGATTCAGTTATTGTGTGTATCGGACAGGAAGCTAATTATGACTTTACAGATTTTAATTTTGAATCATTACTTAACAGAGGATTAATAAAAACAAATACAGATAATCTTGAAACAATTATAAAAGGAGTATATGCAGGTGGTGATATTGTTTCGGGTCCAAAATCAGTAATTGAGGCTGTGGGAGCAGGAAGAAAAGCCGCACGTTCAATTGATATTTATCTTGGAGGTGATGGTATAATCGAAAGTGAAGCAGGACTGAATAAAGAATACAATATGTTCATCGGCAGAAATGATGGATTCAATTCTTTACAAAGGACAGCAGCAAAAACTGATAATGCTGAAATAAGATTAAGAAGTTTTGAGCCTTATGAAAGAACATATACATCTGTCGAGGCTCTTGTGGAATCTACAAGATGTCTTCAGTGTGACCTGCGGCTTCATCTCAGGCATAATCCCATGCCGCCTGAAAAATTCCTCTTATTCAGCAAAGAAATCATCGAAGCATTGCCCCAGGATGAAGGGGTTATTCAAATATTAAATAATGAAAAAGAAGTAACTGTTATAAAAGGGACTGATAATATCAGGAAAACAATGCTGGAATGGCTGGATGATAAAAAGGATTATTCTTATTTCATCTATGAGTCTGACCCTATGTTCACAAAGCGTGAGAGCGAACTGCTTCAGTTGTATTTACAGAAACACGGCAGTATGCCTAATGCAGGTGATGGTTTGGATGATTTATTTTAGTATTAATGTTATGGATGAATAATTTTCAATTTAAAATTTAAAATGAATATCAAATTATAAATGTTTAATGATAAAAAAATAAAGAAAATGAATTTGTTTTATAATCCCGATAATTTTAATATTTAATTATTATAAATTCATTGAAAATTGAAAATTCTAAATTTTAAATTATTTAACTTAAAAGATGATGGATGAGAATCTTGGAAATATGGGCTGGACAAAAAGAAATGTAGTCGAAGAGCCTCGACTGAGTGAGTTAGTGGAACTTTACAAAGAACTCAACTTTGAAGTTAAGATTGAAGACTGTACAGAAGCTGATTTTCAGGATGACGGATGTAATGAATGTATAAAAGGATTTGCAGGAAGATATAAAGTGATTTATACAAAACTAAAAAATATTTAAGATGTTTATTTGATACTTGAGAGAAAGAAATATGCTTGATTCCTTATTCAAACCGAGAGCAGTTGCATTGATTGGAGCATCAACGAAAGAGTTGTCAATCGGTAATGTGATTATTAAAAATTTGCAGAGATATAATTTCACAGGACAGATTTACCCTATTAATCCCAAAGCACCTGACATTCGAGGCATCAAAGCATACCCAACAATCTATGATGTCCCCGGTGAAGTTGATGTTGCTCATATTGTAATTCCTCCGCAAATGGTTCCACAGGCTGTCGAGGATTGCGGAAAAAAAGGTGTAAAAAATGTAATAATAAATACTGCCGGATTCAAAGAAATGGGAACAGAAGGCGAAGCTCTGCAAAATGATTTTGTCGAAAGAGGAAAAAAATATGGTGTGAGAATATTCGGTCCCAATTGCCAGGGAATCATAAATACAGACCCTGCATATAAAGCATATTGCGATTTCACATTCACGTATCCCAAACCGGGACATATATCTATTGTTGCTCAAAGCGGTGGTGTCGGTGCTGTGATTATGCAGAATCTTTATGACCTGGATGTTGGAATGAGGATGTATGCTTCAAATGGGAATGCCTGTGATATTTCTATACCGGAAATCATCAGGTATTGGGGAAATGATGATGAGACACGTGTTATTCTGCTATATGTCGAAAGCCTTGATGACCCTAAATATTTCATGGACGTTGCTTATGAAGTCGCCGCTAAGAAACCAATACTCGCAATGAATGCCGGAAGAACCGAAGAAGGGGCTAAAGCAGCTACATCACATACTGGAGGACTTGCAGGAGGAAAAGCGACAGATTTGATTTTCAAAAAAACAGGCATTCTTGCTTTTAATGATGCACAGGAAATGTGCCAGGCGGCTGTTGCATTTGCTTCTCAGCCAATTCCAAAAGGTAACCGGGTAGGCATGATTACTAATACAGGTGGTCCTGCAATTATCGCTACAGATGAGCTTGTTGACGGTGGATGTGAAATACCGGCTCTATCTGAAAAAGCGATTTCCATACTAAAAAAGACAATGTTTGAAGCCGCTTCAATAAATAATCCGATTGATGTTGTAGCAACGGCTGGAGCGCCTCAGTTCCGCAGTGCAGTTGATGTTATGATGGATGAGGAGCATATTGACAGCGTTTATATAAATTTTGTAACACCTCCATTTGTTGATTGCGAAGCTGTTGCACGTGAATTTGCTGAAGTCAGCAAACAAAAAAGAAAACCGATTATCTGCAATTATATGACTGATAAAGCCCAATGGACTGAAACAACAAAAATATTAAAAGATGGTGGAATTCCCTGCTATGATTTTCCCGGAACAGCCGCTAAAGCTCTGGTCGCTTTGTGTAGATATGATGCTCTACGCTCCAGGGAAAAAGGTCAGATAAAGTATTTTGAAGATTGCAGTAAAAGAGAAGTCGAGAATATAATTACTAATGTTAAGGATTCAGGTAGAAATATTCTCTCTGCACAAGAAGTTTACAACATATTGGATGCTTATAAAATACCTTCAGCAGGATGGAAAATAGCAAGTGATATTGCAGGTGCAGTTTCAGCCGCAGAAGAAATCGGCTTCCCTGTTGTGATTAAAGCAGATTCTCCTGAGGTAATCCATAAAAGTGATGTAGGCGGTGTTGCAGTCAATTTGAAAAATGCAGATGAAGTTAAATCAAAAGCCGGAGAAATGAAAAATAAATTTTCTGTGAAAGAACTGAATTTCTTTATTCAGAAATATCATTCAGGAGGAAAGGAACTAATTATCGGAGCTAAGCAAGAAGCTGGACTCGGGCATTTGCTCATGTTCGGAATGGGTGGAATTTATGTTGAAATACTGAAAGATGTTTCTTTTGAGTTAGCACCTGTTACAACAGTCGAAGCGATGGAGTTGCTTTCATCAATAAAGATGGCGAAATTGTTAAAAGGCTTTCGGGGTGAAAAGGGAGTTTATATTGATGGTGCCGTTGAAATCATTGAGCGTCTCTCTCAGCTTGTAACTGAGAATCCGTCAATAAAGGAACTTGACCTGAATCCATTGCTTGCTTTCGAGGATAGGATTATTGTCGTTGATGCAAGAATCAGTATTTAAATTTAATAGTATAGAGGTTTTATGCACAAAATCGAATCGGCAAAATTATTAAAAGATGTAATGACAAATTACTTTGTCGGATTAGGCGACACGAGTAAAAAGATTGCCTGGTGTACAAGCGTAGGTCCTGCAGAGTTGTTACGAAGTTTCGGATTCGAAGTTTACTTTCCTGAAAACCATGGTGCATTGCTTGGTACGACACGAACCTCGGGAGATTTCATTCCCGTTGCTTCCAAGCTTGGCTATTCAAGCGATATTTGTTCATACCTCACAAGCGACATTGGCTCTTATCTGAGCAAAGATACCCCATTGATGAAACATTACGGTTTATCGGGTGTGCCTAAACCTGATGTGCTGGTATATAGTACAAATCAGTGCCGCGAAGTACAGGACTGGCTTACATATTTTGCTAAAGAATTTAATACTCCTATTGTAGGCGTGCAATCACCACGTCACCTTGACGAAGTAAAAAAAGAAGACATTGATAATGTTAGTTCTCAATTCAAATCTATGCTCCCAGTGTTTGAAAAAGCTTCGGGAGTAAAATTTGATATTGATAAATTTCGTGAAACCCTTAAACTGAGCAAAGAAGCAACGTCCTTATGGAAACGTTCTCTCGAAACTGCAAAAAATATTCCTGCTCCAATCAGCTTTTTCGATAGTACAATCCACATGGGACCAATAGTTGTGCTTAGGGGTACAGAAGTAGCAAAGCATTATTATGAAACTCTTTTGAAAGAACTCGAAGGTTATGTTCATCAAGGTTCGGGAATAATCGAAAATGAAAAAACGAGAATTTATTGGGAAGGTATGCCTATATGGGGAAGACTAAGATATATGTCCGAGTTATTTGCAAAGCATAACTCGGCAGTTGTAGCTTCCACTTATTGCAATAGCTGGATATTTGATGATTTCGACGAGAACGACCCGTTTGAATCCACAGCACTTGCATACTCCACAATTTTTATTAACAGGAGTGAAAAAGTAAAGCAGAATGTCATGGAAAAATTAATCGAAGAATACAAAATTAACGGTGTTGTGTTCCACGATTCCAAAACTTGTTTCAATAACTCAAATTCGAGGTTTGGAATGCCTCAGCGTATCAAAGATAAAACAGGTGTCGAGGTACTCGTTATCGAAGGTGATTTGTGCGATTTGAGATTTTTCTCCGAAGCACAGACAACAACAAAGATTGAAGCTTTCATTGAGCAGATGAATTAACATTATTAATTACCGGTCAAAAAAATGGAAGATAAAAAATTAAAAATCGGAATAATCGGGCTTGGTCCTGTGGGACTGATATTGGCAGTCCACTTCAAGCAGGCAGGATGCGAAGTTGCAATCTGCGACACCGACAAAGAAAAAATGAACTTAATTCGTAATCGGGGAATTGAACTTGTGGGTGAAATGAAGAAAAATTCTTTTTTCAATTACAATTATTCTTCAGTCCGGGAACTTCTCACTCATGATATTGATGTACTAATCAGTTCTGTTAAATCATACAGGATTGATACGATACTTGCCCAGGTTGAAAAATATGCTCACAGTAATCTTTTTCTTTTATGTGCTCAAAACGGTATTGAAATCGGACTTAAATATACCAGTCATTTTGATGAATCGCAGATTCTGAGGATGGTAATAAATTTTGCCGGTGTGCTTCATTCACCCAATGTTGTGAATGTCAGTTTTTTCGAGCCTCCTAATTATATAGCATCAATAAACGATTCGCATCCGGAGATAGCACTAAAGATAGCTAAAACATTGACAGAAACAGGTATGGCAACAGAAAACACAGATTCATTTTCAATTAATGAACAAGTATGGAAAAAAATTATACTTATAGCTGCCATATCTCCAATTTGCGGATTATCAAATCTTTCGATGAGCGAAGCAATGTCCAATGCGGACACAGTCGAAATCATAGAGCAGTCTATCATGGAGTCAATGGAAGTGGCAAAAGCCGAAGGAATAAAATTTAATGAAAATTTTGTAAAATTATCACTGAGAAAACTGAAAAATTATGGAGACCATATTCCATCATTAGCCGTTGATATTGCTAATAACCGAATGACGGAAATAGACTATTTCAATGGAAAAATTGTTGAGTATGGAAGAAAACACTATAAGCAGACTCCATTGAATCTGACTTTTACTAATCTCGTAAAAGCAATCACAAAGAAATGTTGTTTGAATGAAAATGTACTTTAAAATATAGAAATAATTATTTTTATTGAATTATGCCTTTAGTTGCTGAATATATTGAAAACCTTGAGCCATACAGGCCCGGTAAGACTATTGATGAAGTCAGAAAGGAGTATGGAATCGAAAAGATTATTAAGCTTGCATCAAATGAAAATCCGCTTGGTGTCTCTCCTCTTGCCATTCAGGCAATGATAAGCACCATACATCAGATTAACCGTTATCCCGATATATCGAGTATGCTTCTCCGAACTAAACTTGCTGAACTTTTTAATGTCGGTTTTGACTGTATTGTTACGGGACACGGCTCAGAAGCTATTATGCAGACTGCTGTTAGAACATTTCTGATGAATGGGGAAGAAGTCATTACAGCCGAAGGTACATTTGTCGGTTTTTATGTAATGGTAAAAGCATGCGGAATCAAAATGAACCTTGTTCCACTAAAGGATTACGGGTTCGACCTGAAAGCAATCGCTGATGCAATTAATCCGAAAACTAAAATGATTTACCTCGTTAATCCGAATAGTCCGACAGGTACAATATATACTAAGGATGAATTTGAAGAATTCATGAAAGCTGTCCCACCTGAAGTTCTGGTTATGGTTGACGAAGCGTATATTGAGTTTGTAAAGGACCACCCTCAGTTTCCTGACTCTATGGATTATAGATATGATAATGTGATTACACTCAGAACTTTTTCCAAAGCTTATGGATTGGCCGGTATTCGTATTGGCTATGGTTTTGCTCATCCTGAACTCATAACTCAAATGCACAAAGTACGTTTACCATTTGAGCCGGGGATACCTTCTCAGGCGGCAGGTGTTGCAGCTTTAACCGACAAACAATTTTTGGATTACTATTTAAAGCTGAATAATAGCGGTAAGGAATACATTTATGATGTTTATGACAAACTTGGAATCGAGTATGTTAAAACTGAAGCTAATTTTATCATGGGTGTTTTCGATTCTGAAAAAAGAGTAAATGATATAACAGAAAAGCTAATGAGAAAAGGAGTGATTGTCAGAGGATTAAAGGCATTCATGCTTCCTCATTGCATTAGGGTAACAATTGGATTACCCCAGGAAAATGAGTTCTATGCAGATGTATTGAAATCAGTGTTATAATAAAATAAAAGAGAGAACATAATGGACACGAAAAAATATAAGATTGGCGTTGTGGGATTAGGACCCGTCGGATTAATCCTTGCCAGTCACCTCAAAGAAGCAGACTGCGACATTGCCGTGTGCGATATGGTCAAAGAAAAAATGAATTTAATCCGAAATGAAGGAATTATCCTTGTCGGAAAAATGGAAAAGAAATGCTTTGTCAATTATGCTTTTTCAACATTGGATGAAATTCTTAATCATGATATTGATATTCTTGTATGTGCCGTCAAAGCATACCATGTGGATTATATCTTAGACCAAATCGTTAAACACAATCACAATGATGACCTCCTGATTATCAGCGCCCAGAACGGAATCGGCGTTGCACAGATTTATGCCAACAGGTTTGTTGAATCACGTGTTTTCAGAATGGTTGTTAATTTCGCAGGAAACCTTTTTGCTCCTCACACTGTTAATGTTACATTTTTTAATCCGCCAAATTATATAGCATCAAAGGATGACTCACGAAATGATGTCAGCCAGTGGTTTGCTGAAGTTCTGAGTTCAGTAGGACTGTCAACTGAAAGCACCGATTCTTTCACCCAATCATATAAAGTATGGGAAAAGACTATACTGAATGCCGCGCTCAGCCCTCTTTGTGCTATTTCAAGGCTTACAATGAAGGAGGCTATGTCAGACCCTGATACTAATGAAATTGTCGAGAAATTAATTCTCGAAGCGATGGAAGTAGCTAAAGCTGAAGAAATAAAATTGCCTGATAATTTCGTTAAGTTATGTATTAGATATTTGAAAAGTGCAGGAGACCATTTTCCTTCCCTTGCTGTTGACCTTATGAATAAAAGAGAAACAGAAATTGAATTTATGAATGGCAAAATTGTTGAGTTTGGGAGAAAACATTATATAAGAACACCGCTGAACCTGACATTTACTAATCTCGTTAGGGTGATTACAAATAAAAACAAGTCACAATTGAAGGGAAGCGGTAGTTTATAATTTGATATTTATTTTATTTTATGAAGGATTTATATAATATAGGTGTTGTGATTTTATCAGCCGGTGAATCCAGCAGGATGAATTCGCCGAAAGCCTTTCTCAAGTATGATTTGAATAGAAGATTTATTGATAAAATAATTGATGAATACAAGGTTTTCGGAATTAATAATATTGTTGTCGTTATTAATAAAAGTATTATTACACAGTTAAAACTTAAAGATGATATTTCAATTTGTATTAATGAACATCTGGAATACGAAAGATTTTATTCAATTAAATTAGGCCTGGAAAAGATTGGAAAATGTGTTCACTGTTTCATTCAGAATATTGATAATCCTTTTGTCAATCAATTTGTGTTAAATAAATTATTTATTCATAAAATTAAGAGTGGATGCACAATTCCTATTTTTCAGAAACATGGAGGACATCCCGTTTTATTAGGTGAGGAAATAATTAATAAAATTTTATCAACAAAAGAAATGAATTTGAATTTCAAAGATATTCTCAATGAATTTCCTGGCAAAAGGGTTGATGTTGATGATGAATCAATTTTGAGAAACATTAATACACTGGAAGATTATAATAAATATTTTAATTGAATAGGCAATGGAAAATATCTATGATAAAATAGTCGAAATCCGCAAAAGCAGGCAGAAAGCCGTACTTTGCACTGTTGTTTCGACAAAAGGTTCCGTGCCGAGAAAAATCGGAGCCAAGATGATTGTCATGGATGATTCAAAAATATTCGGTACAATCGGCGGCGGAACACTTGAAAAGAACGTAATTGAAAAAGCTATTGAATCAATTTCATCGGCAAAAACTGAATTAATAAGTTATAATCTCACAAAAGACCTTGGTATGGCTTGCGGCGGTTCTGTTGATATTTTCCTTGAACCAGTATTCAGCCAATATAAATTATTCATTTTTGGTGCAGGCCATGTCGGTAAATCATTAGCAAAATATTCAGAAAATCTTGAATTCGATACTTACATTATTGATGAAAGAGAAAATATTTTTAATGATTGGCATGAAGGAAGGTTTACTAAATTAAACCTGGCAATTGATGACTTTTCCGCTAAATATAAAATTGATGAATATACATTTGTTGTAATCGTTACCAAAGGGCATGATACAGACAGCGATGTTCTTAAAAGGTGCATTGTGAGTCCAGCCGCATATATTGGCATGATAGGAAGCAAAAGAAAAGCACTGGAGATTAGGAAAGAATTTGTATCGGGTGGAATTGTTACCGATTCAGAATTTGACAGGATTGACATTCCTATAGGAATTGATATTAAAGCAGAAGGTCCCGATGAGATAGCTCTTAGTATTGTGTCAAAACTTGTGCTTGAGAAAAATAAATTAGCCGGTAAAGAAAACTAATAAGTATAAAATGGAAAAATTTAAAGAAAAAATAGAGATATTTATTGATGACGAGCTGTGCAAGGGTTGCGATATTTGTGTAGAGCTATGCAGACCGGATGTATTCATAAAATCGGACAAAATTAATTCACGTGGATATTATGTGCCGATTCCTGCTTCCATGAATAAGTGCACAGGCTGTATGATTTGTGAATTGATTTGTCCTGAATTAGCTGTAATAATAGTAAAAACAGAATCAGTTAAGGAATCAGTCTGATTATGACGAGAGAAAGTTATCTGAATAAATTGAAGAATCAAACCCGTTTCATACAGGGGGATGAAGCAGCGGCTTATGGTGCATTATTTGCAGGTTGTAATTTCTTTGCCGGGTATCCAATCACACCTGCATCCGAGGTTGCGGAATTGATGGCGAAGGAATTACCCAAAACCGGCGGTTATTATATTCAGATGGAAGACGAAATTGCAAGCATGGGTGCTTTAATCGGTGCCGCATGGTCCGGTGGTAAATCAATGACCGCAACGTCAGGTCCGGGATTTTCTCTGATGCAGGAAAATATCGGTTATGCTTGCATGACTGAAACACCCTGCATAATTGTTAATGTTCAGCGTTCAGGTCCTTCAACGGGACAAGCCACAATGGGAGCTCAGGGAGACATGCTCCAGGCAAGATGGGGAACTCACGGCGACCATGAAATAATTGCACTTTCGCCAAGTTCTGTGCAGGAATCATTCGATTTGATAGTTGAAGCATTTAACTTATCCGAAAAGTACAGAAGCCCGGTCATTTTTTTACTCGACGGCGAAGTGGGGCACATTCGCGAGAAAGTAGTTTTTCCTGACATCAGTAAGTTAAATATTTTTCCGCGTAATATCAGCAAAGTGAAAACAGATGTTTTCGGTGGTACAAGAATACCGCCTATGATTGAATTTGGAATGGGACATAATATACATGTTACAGGTTCTACACATAAAAGTAACGGAATGCGTGATGTTGTTTCGATGGAAGCACATGACACACTTATCAGAAGACTAAACGATAAAATTGAATCGAGCCGCGATGAAATTGCAAGATTTGAAGAAAAATTCACAGACGATATGGAATATCTGGTTGTATCTTACGGAGCCTCGGCAAGACCCTCGATGGGAGCTGTGTTGAAGCTGCGTGAGAAAGGATTCAGAATCGGATTTTTAAGATTAATCACTATCTGGCCCTTTGCAAATACAATCGTAAAAGAACTCGGAAAAAAAGTAAATAAAATATTTGTGCCTGAAATGAACTTAGGACAAATCTCCAGAGAAATAGAACGGTTTGTTAGCTGTGATGTGCATTCTGTATCAAAAATCGGCGGAGTACCTCATACTATTAATGAAATCGCAGAATATATCGAGAATACTATTTCGAAATGATTTAAATATTATTTGTTCTTTCAATTATTCGATGAATAGCCACTATCTTCAGAGGCTGTGTGATAATTCGTTTGCAATATAAAATAAAAATAGTTATCAAACGAGAATAGGAGCAAAAAAAAAGAGGAAATAATGGCATTTATCCAATCAGAAGACCGAACACAATACATAATGATGAACACATTGGATGATCTTATTGGAAAAGAAAATCCTGTGAGACTAATTGATTTATTGGCCGAAAAAATAATTAAGGAGAA
>JAKAKE010000098.1 GCA_021824625.1 Bacteroidota bacterium
GATGACCAGGTAATGTGTTCAATGTCTGAGCCGAGGACTTATGTTATAATGGAACAGATTTTCAAATCATTAGACAGTTTACTTGACGCAGATACATACTTTATGAACCATGATGAAATCAGGGTGATGAACTGGGACAATGCCGACCAGGACAGGGGAATGACACCTGCACAAATACTGGCTGATAATGTCAATAAATGCGTTGACATCATTCACAAATACAAACCAAATGCAGATATCTGGACCTGGACTGATATGTTCGATGAATTTCACAATGCTGTTGAAAAAAATTATTATCTTGTTAATGGTGATTTGAGAGGCAGTGCCAACGTAATACCTAACACAATCGGAATGGCAAACTGGAATTCAGGAAAACATGATTCGAGCCTGAAATATTTTTCTTCACGTAGCTTTCCTCAAATTTCGGCTCCTTATTATGATGCAGGTGTTGACCATATACGTAAATGGAAGGAATGGACAAAAAATGCTAAATATTTTAAAGGGATGATGTACACAACATGGCAAAGGGATTACAGCAACCTCAAAGGCTTTTCTGAGTATGCATGGAACCATGCTCCTTACATATATCATTATCCTATGTATAGCATCAAACCTCAAGGCAATCTGATTTTTGGATGTCGAATTTACGGTGATGAATATGATACTGGTTGGCAGTTAAACTCAGCATATTTGCATTTCATTGACGATACAGAAAAGGAAGATTCCATATCTTATGCATTAACTCCTGAAGTTGATTTAACAGCATCAGTTAATCTTCCTGATTCAAATAAATATCTAAAGTATTATTTCACAGCCACAGATAACCGAGGCTGGACAACACGGATACCATACGGAGAAGACAAGTATTACATACTCGGTGAACTGCCAACTTCGGTTATCGAGAAAGATGTGAATATCATTAAAGATGTCGTATTATATCCAAATCCTGTTATTGAAAGTTCAGCTCTTAATATTAAATGGGAAACAAGAAATGAGAATGATAATAATTTATCAGTCAAAGATATATTTGGAAGAGAAGTATTAAAGTTAGAAAATATCAATACAAATACTCATTCATTGAATATAGATGTTTCTTTGCTTTCATCGGGAACGTATTATGTTATAATTTCAAATAAATATTATACTAAAGCAGTTAAATTTGTAAAGTTGTGATGTTGATGTGTCAGGAGTAACTCCCAACAATTTATTATTAATTAAAATTTTATATTCAAAAATTTAAGTGGATACAGAATATAATATAGGATTAGTTAAAGAATTAATTCAATATCCAAAAGAAACCCCGTGGATTGAATTTAAGCTTAATTATGTGAACCATCAGGAAATAGGTGAGTATATTTCAGCATTATCAAATTCGGCTGCACTTATAGGTAAAGTTAATGCATATATGATTTGGGGTATTGATAATAATACCCATGATATAATTGGGACAACTTTTAAACCAACATCCCAAAAAATTGGAAATGAGGAATTTGAAAACTGGCTTCTGAAATTATTAAATCCAAAAATAAATTTCCATTTTTATGAATTATTTATTGATAATAAACTTATAGTCCTTCTGGAAATAGGTGCTGCTTTTCGACATCCGGTTCAGTTTGAGAATATTGAATATATAAGGATAAGTTCTTATAAGAAAAAATTAAAAGATTTTCCTGAAAAAGAAAGGGAACTTTGGAAAGTATTTGATAAAATTCCATTTGAAAGACAAATAGCACTCGAAAATGTCAGTATTGAAAAAGCGCTTAGCTTATTAGATTATCCAAAGTATTTCGATGTATTAAAACTACCACTACCTTTTGGTAAAAATGGTATTGTGAGTACATTAGAATCCGATAAGATGTTATTAAAAAATGAATCAGGTAAATATAATATAACTAATCTTGGAGCAATTTTATTTGCAAAACAATTAAATGATTTTCCTACATTATCACGTAAAGCAGTACGATTAATAATATATAAAGGTATTAATAAGATTGAAACTATTAAGGAATATATTGGGACAAAAGGTTATATCAGCGGTTTTGAGGCATTAATTGAATACATTATTAAACTTTTACCTTCCAATGAAATTATTAGTGGAGCTATACGTAAAGATGTTACAATGTTCCCTGAAATTGCAGTGAGAGAATTAATAGCAAATGCTTTAATACATCAAGATTTCTTCATAACAGGAACAGGACCAATGATAGAAATTTTCTCAAATAGAATCGAGATTACAAATCCTGGCCTACCATTAGTAAATACTGATAGATTTTTGGATAGTCCTCCAAAATCCAGAAACGAAACATTAGCCTCTTTTATGAGAAGAGTTGGTATATGTGAAGAACGTGGTAGTGGAATTGATAAAGTTGTGTTCGAAACGGAATTTTATCAGTTACCCGCACCTGTTTTTGAAGTTTCAGGTGAACACACACGAACAATTCTTTTTTCTCATAAGAGTTTTAATGATATGGATAATGAAGAAAAAATTCGAGCTTGCTACTTACATGCTTGTTTGAAATATGTCCAAAGAGAATATATGACAAATACAACGTTAAGAGAACGTTTCGGGATTGAGGAAAGAAATAGTGCAGTTATATCAAGGATAATAAAAGATACTCTAATAAAAGAATTGATTGTTAAATATGATGAAAATGCAGGGAGGAAGTATGTCAAATATATCCCTTGGTGGGTTGGATAATTTTCTTTTGATTAAATGTTCCATACTATACTTTCTATATCCGTAATTATCTGAAATATAAGGGAAAGCTTTTTTGATGGTCATTTGATTGAATTATTTAAATTATGAAATTATGTTATATCAATATAATTATCTTTTATTTAATTTGTTATTTGATTTTTGAGTATTAATTTGAAAAAGTATATTTGTAAGTTATTATATATCAATGACTATTTTATTTGATTACCATTTGATTAATTGCTTTTTTTAATTATTTAACAATTTTGCATATAATATGACATATTTATTAAAATATTACGGAATTCACCTTTCGCCTTATTTTGTGGCAGGCATATCTTTTGTGGTATTTGTCATTCTAAGTTTTCTTCTGGAAATTTTATTTGTAAAAGTCCTGAAACAGCTTGTTAAACGAACTACAACACAGTTGGATGACCATATTATTGACGCACTCCATAGGCCGGTTTTCTTTACTTTAATTCTTGTAGGAGTTATAATAATAAAGAACGACCTTTATGTAAGTAATAAAATCTCTTTAATTATAAACGGCATAGTTTACACACTCATAACATTGATATGGGTGTTTGCTTTTATAAGAATTACAAGCATAATAGTTAAGAATTCAATAAACAAGATTTCGAGTGATACCGGATTAAGCACAGATATTATACCACTGCTTTCTAATTTTTTCAAAATTTTATTTATATGCTCCGGTGTTACTGTAATTCTCGTAATCTGGAAAGTCAACGTTACCCCCATTCTTGCATCAGCCGGTATTATGAGTGTTATAATAGCCCTTGCGGCTAAAGATACTCTTGCAAACTTTTTCGGAGGTATAAGCATATTCATTGACAAACCATACAGAATAGGGGATTATATAGAGCTTGACCAAAAAGAAAGAGGAGAAGTAGTGGATATCGGTATCAGAAGCACAAGAATAAAAACACGGGATGATATTCTTATTTCAATACCAAATTCAATAATAGCAAATTCAAAAATCGTAAACGAAAGCGCCCCCGTTAAACATTTCCGTGTCAGGATCCCGATTGGAGTTGCTTATGGTACCGACATTGACCTGCTTGAATCTATTCTTGTTGAGATAGCAAAGAAAAATGAAAATATTATTCCTGAACCTGAACCTCATGTGCGTTTACGACAGTTCGGAGAATATAGCCTCGATTTCGAATTAATGTGCTGGGCAAAAGAGCCTGCTATCCGGGGCAGGACAATCCATCAGATTGGTAAAGAGATTTATAAAAAATTCAACGAAATTGGTATTGTAATACCATATCCACAGAGGGATTTGCATATAAAAACCAGGGATGATGAAAAAATATAATGGGAAATCATTAATAATTTCAATACAGTTATTTTTATAACGTAAATTAACTATTGGAAAAACGGGACCAATTTATATTGAGTAATTATAAAAAATTTATCGATAAAATACTTAGTGGAAGGTCTGATAATAATATTAATTTTGATTAGCTTGCCATCTTTTAATAAGACTGGGTTTTGTTCAGCGAACAAAAGGTTCTCACAATATTTTCAGAAAAGAAGGAATCGATGAAAAACCAAATTTGCAATCTGAAGGAAACAAAGCAAAACCATATCAGGTGAAACAAGTCAGGAATATTATTTTAAAAAATAATTTATGGGAAAAATATGAATAAATATGAAATCATAATGTGTTGGAGTTCTGAAGATTCTTGTTTTATAGCTGAAATTCCTGAATTGCCGGGATGTAGGGCGCACGGAAATACTGAGGAAATTGCTCTTAAAAATATCAAAGATGCTATGAATTTATGGATTGAAACAGCCAATGAATTTGGTGAACCTATTCCAACACCTAAAGGAAGAAAACTTGAGTACGCTTAATATATTTTTAATTAACTTCATCCGATAAATCTTAGAAAAAAGTAAAGTAACCGGCTTTATTAACCTTATTAGCTTATTCAACTAAAAATGAAGTTAAAAAAAGGTAATAAGGTTTGATGAGTAGTGTGATAAGTTTTGTTACTAAGGTAAAAAGTGTGAAATAAGGTTTTGACTAAGGTATAAAAAGTTTTTGCGTAACATGAGTTAATAAAAAAGTAGTCCCCTTCACCTAATCCAATAGGCGAAGGGATACTCTATAAAAATAATTATTCTTTCGGCACAAATAACGAATCATCAACGGCTTGATTTAATGTGTAATGACTCTCCATAGTCATCGAAAACATCGGATTGGATGATTTCAATGTCAATGGGAATTTCACACCTTCGATTGTTGTATAATTAGAAAACTCGACAGTGCTGGGAATCGGTCCCTGCGGCGTATCTTTTGTTGATTCGACTTTCATAAGTAAATATGTAACAGGGTCAAAATATAATACTGTTTCCTGCTGTTGTGGCGATAATAGTTTCATCATGATGAAATTATTCTGTTTTCCAAGAACATCACATTTATAGCCGAGTTCTATATATTTTGTATCTTTGAATATGACGGCATCAGTAAATAAATCCTCGAGGTTTTTCCCTTCCTGTTTTAGAATTTTACCTTGAGCAGTTGTCCAGGCATTTGTGCCGTCGCACCACGTTTCCTGTTTCTGGAAAACCAAATCAAATTTCATATATTTTTTATTTGGTGCCTTTTGAATCTGCAATCCGGTGCCGTCGAGAGTCCTGCCCATTACTTCAAATTTAATAGTAGATGAATCAATAATAGTCTGAATTTTGTCGAGATTTTCTTTTCCGCCTATTGCATCTGTATATTTTGCTAAAAGTTCTTCGACATTCAATCCAACATCTTCAAATTTTCCTTTTTCTCCGGTTATTGGTTCCAGGTCCATGGTGTAATCATATATTTTACCGAATGGTGCGAGTTTTTCGCGAACTTCGGGACTTCCTACAACGATAATATATTCGTTTTGCGGATTCATGTATTTTCTTGCAATTTCCCTCACTTGGTAATTGCTAAATGCCATCAGGTTTTGATAATAACCTTTCACTCTGTCGAGAGGCACACCGTAAAAATCTGCCGCCTGAATCAATCCTAATACAAATCCGGGATTCTCGAAGGACATCAGATATGTTCCGCCTTCAGAGCTTTTAACACGGAAAAGTTCTTCTTCTGTCGGCGGGGTAGTAGATAGGTCTTTTAGCTGTTCGTTTATAACATTGATAGATGAATCGGTAACAGAATTTCTTACTTCTGCTCCACATGCAAATAAGTTTGCATATTTATTTGATGATAGTCTCCCGAACGGAGTATATGTATATGAATAGGTCTCTCTCAAAGTTTTGAATAACCTTCCGGCAAAGCCGGAGCCAATAACACTCGCCGCAAGGTCGAGGACGTCATACTCGCCGCTTGTTACAGGTACGGCTCTTGTGGCAACAATTACAGCAGATTGAACAGAAGAAGGCCTCGAAATAAAATACACACCCTGTGGTTCGGGATTAGGCTGCGGAACATTGATTTTGGGTACATCCCCTTTCTGCCATTTGCCGAAATATTTCTCTGTCAGTTCTTTTGCCTCTTTCTTGGATAAATCGCCTGATACTGCCAAAGAAGCCGAGTTCGGTTTGAAGTATGTTTTATAATAATTCTTCACATCTTCGATTTCAATACTCTTTAATGATGCCTCAGTTGGTTTGATTCCATAAGGATGTTTATCTCCGTACAAAATTTTTCTTGCGAGATTTCTTGCAAGTGTTCCGGGAGTTGATTTCTCCTGTTTCAACGAAGCAACCATTCGGGGGATCAGTTTTTCGAAATCATCTTCGGGAAATGAAGGATTAAGTAAAACTTGTGATGCCAATTTGAATAAAGTATCGAGATGCTTTCTCAGGCAGTAGCCGGATAAAGTAATAATGTCGGCATCTGCACTCGCTGAAAGACTTGCTCCTATTCCATCAATTTTTTCTGCAATATCCTTGGATGTCAGTTTACCCGTGCCTTTTGTTAGTAGTTCGGCAACTATGGATGCTAATCCGGCTTTATCTCCGTCAACCATCGAGCCTCCCTGAATCATAAAACTGAATGATACAATTGGCTGTTCTTTATCTTCTATAAAAAATAATTTCAAACCGTTCTTTAATGTCTCCTTATTATATTCGGGGAATTTGAATTCAATATCTTCTAACGGTTCAGGCTTCTTAACCGAATCCGAACTGCTGATTGCCATCATTGAAATATTGAGAAAAAGCATTGAAATTAATATTACTGAAATTTTTTTCATTTTCTGTTTCCTGTTAATATTTTTTTAATTTTTATATAATTTATTTTGTTTCACTATCCGGAATATATGTCAGAACTACTTTCTTCGCTGACGAAAAGTATTTCTTAGCTACGTTAATCACCTGTTCTTTCGTAACAGAAAGATAATTGTTAATTTGTGAATTGATAAGCGAAGGATTACCGTAATAACTGAAATATTGTGCGATTGATTCGGCTTTTGGCAATACATTTTTTTTATCGCCGACAAATTGTGCTTCCTTGATGTTTTTGGCTTTCTGAAATTCTTCATCTGTAAATCCATTGCTAAGTACATCATTCACCTCGTCGAGTAAGGTTTCTTCGACATCTTTGATGTCTTTATCAGGAAAACCAACGCCAACGAGAACCAATGCTCCTGTGTATTGGAGGCTGAGCTGGAATCCTGCCGCATTAACGGCAACACGGTCTTTTTCGACAAGTCTTTGGTTTAATCTTGAACTTTCGCCGCTTGCCAGGATATCCATGAAAAGCGACATTGGATAATAATCGCTTTCGTTAAGCATTGGCCCGCGAAATCCAATAAATACTGCCGGAACCTGTGCTTTAGAATCCTTAATAACCTCGCTGTAATCTTTTTCGAGTGGTTTGGTCTGGTATCCTTTATGCTCAGGCTCTTTTCCCCTTTGATAAGAACCGAAATATTCCCTCACATATTTTTTTGCAGAATCAACATTAAAATCACCTGCAATTACGAGGCAAGCATTGTTTGGCTGATAAAACCTGTCATAAAAATTTTTAAAATCATCAATTGTTGCTTTCTCGAGGTCCTTGTCGAATCCTACGGTTGCCCATGAGTATGTAGAACCCGGGAACATATTTTCAGATAATTTTTGAATCAAACTTCCGTAAGGCTGGTTCAACGTCCTCATCTTGAGTTCTTCGCGGACTACGCCTTTCTGCGTTGCAACACCTATTGAATCAACCTTCAGCAGTCTCATCCTTTGGGATTCTATCCACAAGGGAAGTTTGAGTTGGTTGGCAGGTAGTTTGAAAAAAAAGACTGTTTCGTCCCATGATGTGTGGGCATTCAGAGTACCTCCTGCTTCCTGAACCATTTTATCAATTGATGAACGCGGAATGTCCCTCGTAGCTTCGAACATCAGATGCTCGAAGAAATGGGCATAACCGGTTTTACCCGGAACTTCATCCCTGGAGCCGACACGGTAGTGTATGACTGTAGCTATAACAGGTGCAGTTTTATCTACACTATATATAATCTGCAAGCCATTCGGTAATGAATCCCTGACAAATTTGATTGGATTAAATTCACCTGCTTGTGAATTGTATATGGACAAAAATAATAGAACTATTGTAAGACAAATACTTTTAATTGTGTTTTTCTTCATTCCGTTTCTTACCTTTTTACATTAGACAAATGAATATTAAACGAAAAAGTAAATTTTATGTTTCAGTTTTTTGTTATTTACTTAAAAAAATTATTTGAAGAAAAACAATTGAATTACTTTTCTTTTTCATTATTGTCCGGCGAAAAATCCTTTTTTAAGAGGAAACTTACTCCAAAAAAATAATAATATCGCTTATCATTAAATTTTTGTGTCGGACAGCAGTGGTTTATTATAATGATGGAAAAATAATTTTTCAGACTTATACAATCTTGAATAAGACGTATTTCGCACTTTTGGATTTAACAGGAAGGAAATTTATGGAACCAACTTTATTTCAGTGTTAGCCGGAATTGAATTGTGGCTGATTGATGCCGGGTATATATTTTTATTTTATAAATGTAAGTAGAAAATAGAATTGGATGGGAAATTATAATTTATTGATATTAATGCAATTGGGGAATTCAGGAGTTTAATGGAAATTCGGATTTAAATATTATTAAAATAAGGAAATAATTAATAAAAACAGGCAAAATTAAATAGAAAAATTGAACTCATAAATTACTGAAATATAATCAATTGTAGTAGAAATTGCTACAATATCAGAACAAAATATCCTACAAAAAGATTCTTGTATTTTCTACAAAAAAATCACGTTTTTAACTATAATGTATTTTTGAAATAATCCGTTATTTAGCTTTAGAGAATAAGACAAAATTTGTGATTGATAATAGAATTGTTTTTTGAAAATTAGATGCCTGGGATTGTCCTCAAAAACCCTTGATTAACAGATCATATAAATAACCTAACCCCAATATTCCAGGCATTTATTTTTTGAAAGAAAAACTTAGAGGAAAAGAAAATGAGAATATTTGATGACTATACATACATTAACGAGTTCGAATACGCTTCGTTTGCTTTCAGCAAGGTGAAACAGAGGCCAAAAGCAGAAATTGAAAACGAAGAAAAAAACCGCAATGGATTTTCCTATTTGGCTCCAATTTCGAGCGAAGGCTTTGCAGTGAGCTATGGCAAAAAAGAGGCGTTAAAGGTGAATGGAAAAGAGAACAGAGAAGTATTGGATTATAAGTTTTTAGACGGCTTTTTCTCGATTTTGACGCCAAAGAAGGAATTGCTCGTAACACATTCATAATAACCCAAATTATTGTTTTGATATGAATTAGAGGGGCTTTGCCGGTGGCAAAGCCCCTTTTAAATTTTTAATAACCGATTTGATTTTACTCATTTCATCAATTCAAATTTTGTTAAATAAGAAAAGGGACTCAAGCTCATGGCTTCAGTCCCTTTTCAATTAAGAAAATATGTAAATCTATTACTACTTTACTTCTTTATGCAGAGTGTGGCGTCGTAGGAATGGATTGTACTTCTTCAGTTCAAGCCTTTCGGTTGTGTTATGCTTGTTCTTTGTGGTAGAATAGCGTGAAGCAGGCTTGCCTTCTTTTTTGGCTTCCGTACATTCGAGTATTACTATCTGACGCGCTTCTTTTTTTGCCATTTTTCAATTCCTTTTATTTAATTAAGATTACAAATTTAAGGGTTAATTAGGGAAATAGCAAATTAATTTGAAACA
This sequence comes from Bacteroidota bacterium, assembly GCA_021824625.1. Lineage (GTDB taxonomy): Bacteria > Bacteroidota > Ignavibacteria > Kapaibacteriales > UBA2268 > XYC2-FULL-35-21. Next base: position 9,891 of record JAKAKE010000098.1, read on the forward strand.
AGCATTAATTTAACGTATGGTTCCTGTCCTTTTTTTGCTATTACTTTATGTTCTATGTGGTTAAAAATTTTTAATTATAAGCAAACAATTGATTCTGAACCGAGTTCAGAATGACATCCTTCTAATTGTGAATTATCCATTTTCTATTTTCAATTCCTATAATATGAACAACATCACTTGACCAGAAATATCGGTCCTGAACAATAACAACGTATTATCTCACCTTCCGGTTCGGGAAAATGATATCTGAAAATTTTGATATATGTATCAGTGAACTTGTCCCAATCTTTCTTATGGGGTATGTCCCCGCATTTTGCATAGAAAAAGAGCAAAGTGCTGTCCTTAATCAGCACAAGGAATGGCGGTGAAAGTGCTGGATGCTTTCCTTCTTTGTAAAATTTTTGGGGATTTACTTCATGACCTTCGAGAAAGACATGCAATGCCTTTTTAATTTCATCAGGATTATTAAAATGATAAATACCTAATGCAATTCTCTTGAAATACTTACCTGCTCTTTTCACATAATCAAATTTCTTGCTCTTGAAGCTGTATTCTTCATAAGAGAGCAGGGCAGGGTTTTTACGGAAGACAGCGGCAGAGTATTCAAGCATTTCTACCTTACCTGTGCCAGATTGTTCTATGTTATAATTTTTGTTGAAAGAAGATTTGATTTCTTTTATTGATGAATCGAGTGAAGTTACCCTTGTGAAAGCCGGTGATATGATAAACACAAATAACACGGGGGAAATAATTTTATATAATATATTTTTCATCATTTATATTCAGCTCTTAATGGATAAAATACATCTATTGTTTTACAGTCGGATATTGCTTTGCCTGAATGAGGAATTCCAGCAGGAATGATAAAAACATTTCCTTTTTGCAAAGGGTAATCAATGCCGTCAATCCTGATTATGAACTCACCTTCGAGCATGTTAATTACCTGTTCGTTAGGGTGTGAGTGTTCGGGGAATTCGGCAGATGCCTCGATTCTCCAGTGAGCGAAAGTCATCGTTTCCGAGTTGATGAATCTTGCATGATATCCTGGAATCAGTTCCTTTTCTTCGATTTCTTCTACGTTGATAAATCGCATAATAAATTCCTTTAATTGATATAATAAAAGTAATATAATAATTTGAGATAAAAAAGAAAAGATGTGGCTTCCATTTTTTTATATTTACCTTTATACTTCCCCAGGGAAGGAAAATTAATTTAAGCGGTTTACCGGCTATGGATGCTGAAACGAGTTCAACATGACAAAATCATTGGTAAATACTAATTGAATTAGAAGTTCGGGTGGAGCATCTTAATCAACCAAAACACAGCGGCACTCATCAATGCAGACAGCGGTATCGTAACAATCCATGATACGACTATCCTCGCCGCAACAATCCATTTAATGCTCGAAAAATTTGTCGTTGAGCCGACACCGATGATTGAACCTGCAATTGTGTGAGTGGTCGAAATCGGTATGCCGAGAGTTGTCGCTAAGAAAAGAGTGGCAGCTCCGGCTGTCTCGGCACAGAAGCCATGCACAGGTTTCAGCCTTGTGATTTTCATTCCCATTGTTTTAACGATTCTCCAACCACCTAATGCAGTGCCTATACCCATTGCAAGATGGCAGGAAAGAATAATCCAAAGAGTTTTAAATTCGGTAATACTCAATTGAATTTTATCGTTGAATATTCCCGCGGCAACAAGAATGGCAACTATGATTCCCATTGTTTTCTGTGCATCGTTGCCGCCATGACCGAGTGAGTACATAGCCGCAGAAAACAACTGTCCCTTCCGAAACACCGAATCAACTTTTTTGGGGTGCCACTTTTTGAATATATGATAAACTGCAATCATCACTCCAAAACCAAGAATGGCTCCAATAACGGGTGCGAGTGGAATGAAAGCCATAGCTTCAGTCAGTTTTTCCCACCTGATTACACCGAATCCGGAATGAGCTATACCTGCTCCGGCAAGGCCTCCTATTAAAGCATGGGACGAACTTGTCGGCAATCCGAACCACCAAGTAATTAAATCCCAAATAACCGCGCCAGCCAGGGCTGACAGTACAACATACAGAAATGCAGGGTCTATTGAATCTATTCTGATTATTTTTGAAACTGTATTGGCTACTTTAGGAGCGAAAACAAACATGGCGACGAAATTAAAAAATGCCGCCCACATAACTGCAAATTTCGGAGATAAAACTTTTGTTGATACAATGGTGGCTATCGAATTAGCTGAGTCGTGGAAACCATTTATTATATCAAAGAATAAAGCCACAGCAATCGCAAATATTACAACACTCATCGTCCAATCCATATTTCCGCCTTTTCTAACTCGCTCTTTATTATTATATATACGTTTTAAATTTAAAATTTTTAAATTTTTTAATAAATTTTAAATTCCATGAATTTTTTATTTTTTAATCACTATCGAATTAAATTTTTCAATTCTGGATGTAATGAATAAGATGTTTGAATTTTTTTAATTTATATAATTAGATATTTACTGAAAATTAGAAATTAGAAATTGAAAATTTTAATTAAAGTTTATGCATTATCAACAATAATTCTCTCAATCACGTTTGCAAGGTCTTCGCACCTGTCAACGGCTCTTTCTAATCTTGCAAAAACTTCCTTCCATTTTAATATTTCTAAGGCATTCCCTTCCTTGAAAAGATGGGATACGGCTACTCTGTGAACAGCATCAGCTTTTTCTTCGAGTTCATGAATCTTCATGCAACTTTTCTTTGTCTGCTCTACATGTTTCAAATCACGAAGTCCTTTGACGGCAGTAACAAGCTCGTTGGTCGCTTGATTTAGTATTTCGGCAAAATCGAAAATTTCGGTTCTCAGTTCATGAATGTCATATAATAGTATGCACTGTGCTGCAGCATCGAGATTATCGGCTATATCGTCGAGTCTTTTAGTTAAGGTCAGAATATCAGTTCTTTCGAAAGGAGTGATGAATGTCTTATGAAGAGCTTCTGTACACTCGAGTGTAACTTTATCGGCTTCCAGCTCATATTCCTTAATTTTTTTAATATAATCTTCAAAGTTGGTCTTTTGTGTGGTGAATCGCATAAATTCATAGCACATCATCACATCAATATTAATAACCTTTTCAAAATAATCGAAAAACGAATATTCTTTTGGTAAAAGATTTTTAAACATAATTCTCCTGTGGTAAAATATCTTAACACAAAATTAACAAAATTTTGTTTATTATTAGAATACGAATAGGGCCTGTTCGTTGAAAGAAATTACTAAGTTATTATATTCAATATAAATAAACGGTACTATAAGTCTGAACATTTATCTCATTAGCAACACATTCTATACAGATATATTTACAGGAACTGTAAAAGAATTTTATAAACTTAATTTAAGAAAAAAATAATAGTTAGTGGGAAATATATTCTAAATGATATAAGTATTAAAAAAAAACAATTAAAAAAGAACGGGAGTGAATTAATGAAGTTTAAAGAAATCAAATCAGTCCTTCCCTGGATACTAATCCTGTTAGTGCTTTTCCCCTTGTCTTTCTTTCTTGGAGTTGAAAAAGAAGGCTTGCTCGAAATGCACGTGGACACGTCCAAATTAGAGGGCATCAGGCTCTGGTTAACAAATCTTTATAATACCCAAAGATTATCATTTGCATTTGTTGTTACGCTCACAATGGCTTCTGTGGGAATTGTAATAGCATTTGTGACTGATTTAATCCTTAGGCTGTTGGGTTTGGAAATCGGTAAAATTCAACATCACGAATAAGGGGAGATGAGAATTATGGATATATTTAACTTTTATCTTCGCATAGCACAGATGGAATTTAATATCCTTCTGTTAATATCAATCGGCTTTTGCGTCGGTGTACTCGGAGGCTTTTTCGGTGTGGGTGGTGCATGGATTGTAACTCCAGCCCTGAATATTTTCGGATTCCCGATGCCGCTCGCAATCGGAACAGACTTTGCACACATTTTCGGCAAATCTATCGTCGCAACAAAAAAACATGGCAAAATGGGCAATGTTGACTGGAAGCTGGGTCTTACTACGATAATTGGAGAGATCCCCGGAGTCTGGGTGGGAGCACAATTAATCATGTATCTCGATAGGCTTGGCAAACAATCCGGGCAGGACATAGTCGGCAATGTTGTCAGATGGTCCTACATAATCATGCTTCTCGGACTCGGCTCATTCATGTTATATGATTATTTTGTCCTAAGAAAAAAGAAAGAAGCAAAGAAATTACAAAATGCTTCTATTGGGGAAAAATCACTTATTGACAAAATCAGGTCATGGAAATTCCTTGCAATATCGTATCCAAAATCGAATATAGAATCAATATCAATCGTTGTTGTGTTTAGTATCTTTTTCTTCTGCGGTTTAGTATCCGGTTTTCTTGGTGTAGGAGGAGGATTCATACGGATGCCTTCGCTTGTTTATCTTATCGGTGTACCTACTGCCCTTGCTGTGGGAACAGACCTTTTCGTTGTAATGATAGATGGAGCTTATGCATGCTTTCTCTATTCGTTTTATGGAAGAACGGAATTATTCGCCGCATTATTTATGCTTGTCGGCGCCGCAATCGGAGCACAAATAGGAGTTACTGCTGTAAAGTTTGTCAGAGGTTATGGAATAAGACTATTATTTGCCGTCATGGTCTGTTTAGCCGGTTTGTCCGTAGTGCTGAAACAGATGGAATCCATATTGCATAATCCTGCACTAAAGACTGCATCCGGATGGTTTATCATGGGTTCTGCGATTTCCATGTGTATAATTATTACTGTTAAATTAATTATATCGGCACGAAAAGAAATTCAGGCAAAGAAAGCCGGGATGTAGAAATTTTTAATCCCCTCTTTACTAAAAGGAGGGGATTTGCATTAAAATTCATTAATTCCTTATCAAAAAAAAATAATTCTTTAAAATACCCATTTATCAAACAATATAAAAATATAAAACTAAATTTTTCGTATTTTAAAATATGACAAAAGAAGAACATATAAAATATTGGATTAATACTGCTAAAGATGATTATGATACTTTTATAATCTTGTTTAATAATGATAAATATTTGTATGCTTTTTATTTAGCACACCTAACATTGGAAAAAATTATAAAAGCTCATTGGGTGAAGGATAACGAAGGGAATATACCTCCAAAATCTCATAATTTGATTTATCTCCACAAGAATACTAAATTAGAATTAAGTAATGATGAAATAAAATTCTTAACAAAATTCAATGATTTTCAGATTCAAGGACGATATCCTGATTATCAATTTGAAATACAAAAATTATTGACAAATAGTTTTTCAAATGATTAAAATTCCAATTTGAGGAAATAAGAAAATGCTTACTCAACAAGATTCGATAGAATATTCGCAAAGATTTATTAACAAGTTAAAATCAAAAGGCTTGAACATTAAATATGCTATGTTGTTTGGCTCTTATTCCACAAACAATCAGCACCCTGATTCAGACATAGATATAGCATTAGCGGCAGATGAATTTATAGGATTTGGGTTTTTAGATATTGACTTCTTTGCAATGGAACTTTTTGAATATGATCTAATACAGGTTAAAACTTATAATACAAAATATTTCGAAAAAGGAGACCCTTTCATTGATGAAATCAATAAGACAGGTATTTCACTGAAAGTTAATTAATTCTTATCCTTAAATATAAATAAATCGAATTCTTTTTTCTTCTGCCATTCGGCGAGTGTTATTCCTTTTTTGTCTTTCTCGGAAAGAATGGGATTGCCGAGGGGCCATTTGATTCCAAGAACGGGGTCATTCCACAAGATACAGCCTTCGCCTTTGCCATTCCATTGGGTTGTGCATTTGTACTGTACATCAACAGTTTCGCTGAGTGCAACAAAACCATTGGCGAAGCCGGGCGGCACCCACAATACTTTCTTATTTATATCAGATAGTTCAATTCCAAAATATTTCCCGAATGTAAGCGAACCTTTGCGAATATCAATCTCTGCAAAATAGGCTGTTCCTGCAATAACTCTTATCAACTTTCCTTGGGGAGGCTCCCATTGAAAATGCATTCCCCTGAGAACACCTGCAAATGAACGGGAATAATTATCCTGTTCAAATATTGATGGTAAACCAAGTGATTTGAATTCATCTGCCTTAAAGGTTTCCATAAAATAGCCCCTGTTATCTTTGTGAACATCAGTCTCAAAGATGAGCAATCCATTTAACTCTTTTGCCAGGAGTCTTAATCCCACTTTTGCACCAATTACTTTTTTGGATAAAACTTATCCGGTGATTTTTTATTTATAAAAACTCTTAATAAATTTTCAATATCTTTTGAACTACCGAAATCCTTACCGAGCATTAGCATATCCTCTTTTGAGCCGGTCTGTTCAAGCACAAACTCCTCTTCCTGGCGAGCATACATAAGCGTTACAGCATAAACAATAAGGAGAGAAAATTCTAATCCTAATGCAAACAATACAAGCGAAGGTTCAGTAGGAGGTATAAACTTCAAGCCACGAAGGCCAATAATGATAATCAGCACAGCGGCACCGATATAAACAAAACCGAGCACTGCATTGCTGTACTGAACCGTGAAATAGTATCTCATGTACATTCTGATTCCGTCATTGACATGCCAAAGCCTGTAGAGGGTGCCTGCATCCATCCATTTTATGGCATTGTGTAATGTTTTCAGGTCTTCCATTGTCATGTTCAATTCTTCGACATAAGTTTGAAGACTTCTCAAATCGGCATGGAGTATATCGTTGAGGATTTCCTTATAATTATCATCTGAATGATAGCCGTATTTAAGCTGTGAAATTTTTTCTATGGTATTTACAACTTCACGGTCTATTTTTTGCCTCATGTAGCCAAGGCTTTCAGGTAAGAGAGAAGAAATAACGATAGAAATTACAAGGCCAAACAAAGCTGACTGGAGAACAAGAGTAAGAAACGGATTAAACCAATATCTTGCTTCGAGAGAAGTGTCTTTGTTCAAATCAATAGCCCAGTTAAATATATAAGACACAACTGACTTATCCTTGGATGTCTCTATGAAATATTGGAGCGAAGTACCGGAATCATTGTAAACAGTGCCACGAAGGAAATCATGAAAGAACCAGTGCATAACCGGAAGAAGGATAACCATAGCAAGAATTAATCCGCAAATTGTAATAAAATAAAATATTACAACCTGTGTAAAATTATGTTCTGAAAGCTCAAAATAGGTTTTCGATATTTTAAAGTTATCCTGCATTAACTACACCAATAATAATAAAAAACTTATAATTTTAGGTATTTATTCAATTATGCATTATATCTAACGTATAAATTAAAAAAAATTAAATACAATTGATTCAATATTTCATAATTTCGGACTTTATTTTTTGGAATGTACAATTATTTTTTTTGAATATGATATATTTTAATAATGCAGCTACCAGTTATCCAAAGCCAAAAGTTGTGTTTGATGCAGTCAATGCTTATTTTAATGCTCCGACCTGCCACTCAGCACGTACGGGATTAGAAACTGATTCAGACGACCATGCAACCAATGCCAGACAGAAGATTGCGAAACTTTTCAACGTTCAGGATTATAACCGGATTGTTTTTTCATCGGGCAGTACCGAATCTCTGAATCTCGCAATTAATGGAATCGGATTGAAAAAAGGCTCTCATGTTGTATCAACAGCAATCGAACATAATTCGGTTATACGTCCCTTAAAGCATTTAGAAAGGGACGAAGGTGTCGAAGTTGATTTTGTGGGATGTGATAATCTGACTTATGTCGAACCTGTTAAAATAGAAGAGGCTATCAAACCAAATACAAAAGCAGTTGTGGTTAATCACAGTTCAAATGTAACAGGTTCAATACTCGATTTGGAAGAAATTGCAAAAGTTGCACACAGGCATGGAGCATTGCTAATCGTTGACGCATCACAATCGGCAGGGAATATCCCAATAGACGTTACTTCATGGGATATTGACCTACTCTCATTCACGGGACATAAATCTTTATATGGTATCCAGGGTATTGGCGGACTATATCTGAAGGAAGGATTGAATGTCAAGCCCTTGAAGGTTGGCGGGACAGGTGTGAAAAGTGAAGTTCTTACTCAACCTACCGAGATGCCGCTTTACTATGAAGCAGGCACACCGAATATGCCGGGAATTGTTTCTTTAGATGCCGGTGTTGGCTACATTCTTGAAAAAGGTATTGACCACATCAGGAACAGGAAAGTGGAAATAGTGAAGACGATTATTAAAGAACTGGAAAATTATCCTGAAGTTGAAGTATATACACAAGGTGAAAGAAACAGTTTTGTTAATTTCTGTTTCAATATCAAAGGGATGGTCCCCGAAGAAGTGGGATATGTACTCGACAGTTCTTATGACATTACGGTCAGAACGGGATTGCATTGCGCCCCATTGATTCTGAAGCCTCTCGGTGTGTATCCTTGGGGTACAGTCAGAGCCAGCCCTTCGTACTTTACAACAAATAATGAGGTTGATAAGTTTATTGAAGCAATAAAACAGACAGTAAAGACCTTTGTCAGGAAGGAAAAGTAAGACATCCGCCATTCTGAAGAATGGTGTTATTCTTATGACTATTTTTGTTTTATAACAGGTTGGTTAAGCCATTTTTTTGAATGATTATGGTCTAATTTTATTATCAGGAAATAGCATATTATAGTGAATACCACACCAATAATCGAGCCGATGTAAATATCAATGACGAAATGCTGTAAAAGATACAATCTCGATAATGCTACCATTAAAGCTATGAAAAAGTAAAATATTCCTAATTTCTTGTTTTGTGTTATTATGCTCAGAAGAAGAAATAAAGAAAATGCCGAAGCCGAATGTCCCGATGGAAGGCTGTTGTATGAAAAAATTGATACACCTTCGACAAAATGCAAAGGTACACTTTCGCCGAAAAACAGTTTGGGACGCGGAGTATCTGCAATCCTTTTGATTATCTGAGCGGCAATGCCGCTTGTTGCATAACCGGCGATAGCAAATAAAAAATATCTCCCGTTTATGAAAAATAAAAGTAATAAGGCAATAACAATATATGATATTCCATCACCAAGATAAGTAATATACTTAAAGAAAAAATCCAGAGTGGGATTGTGAAAAGAATTGAGCCAAAGCAGAAAATCGCCCTTCTTCATAAACAATATGGGATATAATCCTGCAATGAGAAAAGCGAGATAAAATGTGAAAAAATAAGAATTTTCCCTGATTAGCTTTTTAATTTCTTCGGTAATATTCAATCCCATATTTTAATATTCAATAACCATTCTGCCATATTGTTGGCTTTTCTTCCGGTTATTAAAATAAGGAATTTTCAGGTTTTTAAAAAGGAACAGTTCATCCAAAAAGTATTTGTTAAGTAAAATGCAGTAACGGAGCCGGTTTTCGAGGTTACCGAGGACTTTATATGCTTCGTCAATCTCATAAAATCTTCTCATGTTTTCGGGGGTGTTACCGCAAATATCAGGATGGTAGAGCCGAATCAACCTATAATATGCTTTCTTAATATCATTGGTTGAAGCGGTTCTTTGTATTCTGAGTATTTTATAATAATCCTTAACTGCCATGTCACATTCCAATTAATTTCTAACCGTCTATTAACGGTTTCCATTCAAACTTACAAATAATAGAACCCGCCGTCAATCCGTAGAAATACTGGATTTTAATTATTGAAATATGTAATAGAATCAATAATTTTTTCATAATGATCTCCTTACTTGTTAATTATAATTTTATATGTAAGGTTTGTCTTATTACTTGTAATTTTAAAAAAATAAGTTCCTGAAGATTGATTAGTTGTATTCCATGTAAAAACATGTTGACCGGGTATTATTAGCCCATCATGCAGGGAAATAATATTTTGGCCATTTGTATTGAATATTTTCACCGATATGTTGTCCATTTGAGCATTATCATAATTGATAATAACATTACCATCAGTTGGATTTGGATATAGTTTTATAGTATCTTTTTGCTTTTCTTCTACTACATCACTTGGCTCCCAATAAGCATTGAGTAAATAGAGTAGTCCCCCCCCCTAATATCAATTATATATTTTGCATTTATATCAATATCTAAATCTACAAATGCTCCATAAGGATATCTTTTAATTAATTCATCTTTTTCTAAATTCCATATTTTTGTATTATTATTACCAGCTCTTATCCCAGCTACAATAAATTTAGAATCAGGTGAAAATTTTACTGTCTCAATCTCTGTAGGTTCAGTATCACCGTTAAAAGATTTGTAAAGATTTCTATTTTCTATATCCCAAATCTTAATATATCCATCATACCCTGCCGATGCTATGTATTTTCCGTCAGCAGAAAAGTCAATGTCTTGAATTCTACTTTCGTGATAACCCAGGTTTGCTAAATCTGTCATTGTCTGGTAATCCCATAAGTGCAAGAAACAATATGGATAATCCTCCCCTGTTGCAAAATATCTCCCATCCTTAGAAATATTCATTGCATATATTACCGCTTTTACTACCTTTGGGGTTGTATCACCTGTTATTAAATTCCATTTTAAAATTCTACTATAAGAATTGAAACCTTCCTTATAATCATAATTGATTAATATTTCATTACCGTCTGCACTGTATTTAACAGGATAAGGAACAATATTTAATGATTTTATAGTATCTCCTGTTTCCAAATCCCATATTAATGTTTTGCTTAAATCGCCGGTTACTATGTATCTTCCTCCGGGATGAAGGTCCATACAACCGATATTATTTGTAATATTACTAACATCATAGTATTTCAATACCTCTCCTGTCTCTGTGTCATAGACACGTATTTTTTCCATCGTCGTTACAACGATTTTACTGCCGTCAGGTGTGAACTTGGCACCCGTTATTGTTTCGGGCCACAGGTCTTTTGTCCAGGCAGTGTCTTTGTTGGGCACAGGCTGTGCCTGTGCGAATTGCAATAATGCAAAAAATAAAGTTAACGAAATAAAGATGTGATTTTTCATTTTATACCTCTGATGAATTATATATAAAATTTTGTTCTATATTTCTAATCCCTGAATTGAGTGTTACTCTATTTGATGTAACAACCGATTCAGAACTTAGAAAATTGTAATACCTGAAACCAAAAACAGGATTTGTCGAATCATGAATATTAGTTTTAAATTCCCAAGGCATTGTATCGTTTAGTTTCAATGTGGGCTCGTATTGAATAGCAGGAGCCTGAAGTGGTGCTTTATCTCCAGCAGCGCACTCAACAGGGTAAGCCAGAATAACACATTGAATGCTGTCATGCATTATATAGGGTGATTCGTGGTCATTTGTAAAACCGCCATTCATTCTTAGTGCCTTAGTCATCTTCCTTCCGCTGGACCATTGCCAGTCGAAGAAGGGCTTTCTCTGTTGAAAGAAAGGCAAATCAGCAGATATGTACATTGTTTGAGGAGTACCGTTCCCAGTATCAATGCTGAATGTTTGCTGTAATGGCTCGTAATCCTGTGATTTTAAGAATTGAAAAGTTATTAAAATCAAAACAATAATAATTAATCTGTTTTTCATAATTAGCTCCCCTTGATAAATTTGTATCTCTTGATAGAATTGTCATACCTTAATTCTATAAAATAGATGCCATCAGAGAGGCTTGAAATATCAAATTGCAGAGAACTTATTCCGGTATCAGTTATTCCTTTTATACCTTTCTTAACATTTATTCCGGTTTCATTATAAATTGAATATTCGATTTGAACAGGTTTACTAATTTGAATTTCAATAGTAATAATGTTTTCACCGGGATTTGGATAGATAATGCTATCCACCGGATTATCATATCCGGGGACTGACAATATTTTATCTACATCCAACAGAACATAACTTCCACCTTCAACTAATAAGATATATTTATTATCATGTGATATTTCAAAACCACGAGATTGCAATTGTTCATTTCTATATAATCTTTTTTTATTAGTTATATCAATAACAGTAGTTCTAATACTACCCCCCCCACTATATATAATTTTTTGATTATCTAACAAATATTTAACAGCTCTTAAATCAATTCCAATATCTATATCATATTCATCAATTTTATCACCTGATATTAAATCCCATATCATAATTTTTCCATCATCGGCACAAGTTATAAGTTTTGTCTCGTCTGAACTAATATCAAAATCAAGTACCGGTGTTGTTCGTGAACCCCCGCCAATATCCTTGACTAAACTGTAAGTTTTTGTATCTAATATAAGAACACTTTCCGATAAAGCTATGGCTAATTTATTGTCATTGTCACAATATTTAATTTTAAAATAATCTGGATTATTTGAGGTAAATTCTTTGATAACTTTATTATTTTCTAAATCATAAATAACAACTTTTCTTTGGCTACAATTTAATGCTATAATTTTGTTATCATTAGTTATATCAAAATGGTTTATTGAACCAATAGATACTTCGTAATTTCTTATCATTTTTACAGTATCAAGCGTATAAAAATTTAAAAACTTTACAATATTTCTACTACCTGCGCAAACGATAATTGAATCATTATCCATCAAATCTATTGCATATATAGTTTCTGTTAGATTTCTTTGTCTGAGAATACTTCCAGATTCTGCATCAATAACCATAAGCATTCCGCCATCATTGGCAACAATATACTTATCATCTGATGTGAATTTTGCACTATATGTATTATGCAAATTAACCACCCATTTTACTTCCGGACCAATTGGTTGTCCCATCAAATGTTGTGTAAGTAATGCAAGAAATAAAATGATAATATTTTTCATGATGAACCTCGATTGAATTATGAAACTTTATAATTTATATTATTATAATATTTTCGTATTCATACCGCAGATAAAAGGGCGATTTTCCAATTTACCTTCCACTGAGGTACCGTCAAGCACCCGCATATTGAGTAAACAGAAAACGCCCCAGACGGAGCGTCTCACTATTGTTTTCAATATGCTTTTTTTTGACGGTTTTCAGCGAAAAATTACAATAATGCTACGCTATTCTATACAAATTCTTATTTTTATAAAATATCACTAATAGTTTAAATAAAATTTATATTAATTCCAAATTCTAATTTGAGGCAACTGGTTTACCCGATTTTCACCATGCTCAAAATTTCGACGTCGGTTTCAGCAGGTAATTCCGTGTAACTGATTACGCTGAGCATCGGGAACTGAGACCTGACCATCCTGTAGAGGTATGGGCGGATTTGTGCCGAGCAGATGACAATGGGCAGATGCCCGGCTAATGTGATTTCATCAATTGCTTCGTTCAAGCCTTTTTGCAGCTCTCTTATTATGTCGGGTGACAGCCCAAGTGTGATGCTTGTACTCGCCTGTGAATTGGATTGGAGTGCATTTGTCATCATTTGCTCGATTTGCGGGTCGAGTGAAATTGCATGGACAACTCCGTTCTGGTCCTGGTATAGTTTCTTGATTGTTTCGGATAGATTATGCCTGACGTACTCAGTCAGAACGTCAATATTCTTTGTTACTTTGAAATATTCAAGAAGTGATTCGAGTATAATAGGCAAATCACGGACAGGTATGATTTCCCTTAATAAATTCTGCAATACCTTCTGAACAACAGAAATGGGAAGTGTTTCGGGTTTGACTTCCTCGACGAGGACAGGATAATCCTCTTTCAAGTTCTCGACGAGATGCTTGACATCCTGGCGGGTAAGCATTTTATCGGCATTTCTTTTTAAGAGTTCTGTAAGATGTGTTGTCAGAACTGTTGCCGCCTCGACAACTGTATAACCCATAATTTCGGCATTTTCTCTTTCAGAGACACTAATCCATGTTGCGGGTAAACCAAATACAGGTTCTGTAACAGTAATACCTGACAGTTCTCCTTCTGCAGTTCCCGGGTTCATAGCGAGGAGCATGTTTGTATGAAGGACATTACGTGAAATTTCGTTCCCCCGAATTTTTATTACATATTCCTCGGGTTCAAGCTGTAAGTTGTCCCTCACACGAACAGGAGGTAGGATTATACCAAGCTCGTTAGCAAGCTGTCTTCTTACATTTGTGATTCTTTTGAAAACATCTCCACCCTGGGATTCATCAACGAGGGAAATAAGAGTATAGCCAAGTTCGATTTCGACAGGGTCAACTTTCAAAAGTTCCTCGACAGGCTGTTCTTCGGGCTTTTTGGCTTTTTCGGCTTCGGCAAGGTCCTGGCGCAGTTCCTCATCGGCTTTTTTCTTAATCTGCTGATTTCTGACATAAGCCAATCCGCCGGCTAATCCTGATAAAACAAGGAATGGAAGCATTGGGAAACCGGGCATAAATGCAAACAGAACCATAGCAAAAGAAGCAACTGCCAAAGCTTTCGGTTTTTTTCCGAATTGTGTTCCCAATTCAACATCAAGCTTTTCTGCGGAAGCAGAACGTGTAACAACCAAACCACCGGCGACTGAAATCAATAATGCAGGAATCTGGGTAACAAGTCCGTCACCAATTGTCAAAATAGTATATGTGGAAAGTGCAGTGGTTATATCCATACCTCTTTGTGCAACACCGATGGCAAAACCACCGATTATATTTATGGCAACAATGACTATACCTGCAATAGCATCACCGCGTATGAATTTTGCGGCACCATCCATAGCACCGTAGAAGTCGGATTCTTTAGTTAATGATTCCCTGCGGTCCCTCGCCTGTATTTCATCAATATATCCTGCGTTCAGGTCAGCATCAATACTCATCTGCTTGCCGGGCAGGGCATCCAAAGTGAACCTTGCGGCAACTTCGGCTATACGTGTAGAACCTTTGATAACGACAATGAAATTGATTACCAAAAGGATTAAGAATATAATAATACCGACAACATAGTTTCCGCTTATAACAAAAGTACCAAACGCATGAATTATTTTTCCTGCTTCTGCTTCGCCGAGGATTAATCTGGTAGCAGAAACATTCAAACCGAGTCTGAATAATGTTGTAATAAGTAAAATAGTAGGGAATGATGAAAAATCAAGAGGACGAATTAAATAAACTGCTACGAGTAAAATCAGAACAGACAACGAAATATTTGTAGCTAAAAAGACATCCAACATGAATGTAGGAATAGGAATAACCAGAAGAGCTATAATTAATAAAATACCTGATGCAAGAACAAGGTCAGGGCTTCTTTTCAGAAAAGGCACTGTTCTCGTCTGAAAACCTGTCATTGCCCTCGAAGGAGGAGCCAATAATTGCGTATTTTTAGCCATCTGGTTTTATTATCTGTTTAATAATACACTACATTTATACCGAAAAAATTTCAGCACTAATACAAAACACCATATTTCATTGAAAATAAATATTTTAATAGAAATCCTTTTAATCATTTTGGAATTCTAATAATCGAACAAAAAGACATTTTACAATTAGTTTGCCAATTAATTCAGTAGTGGGTTGAAAAAAATTTATATGAGTATCTAATAAGAATAAAATGTCATTTGAAGAATTTAGTAAATTGCAATTTGGGAACTGATGTTTCGTTTGAAATAAAAAAGGAATGTAAGAGTAGCAAAAATAAAATTGTATCATGATAAAAATGAACCTTCATATCTGGAGCTTCCGGTTGATGAATAAGTATGCCGGTTGCATATTGACAACTTTTGTTTCATTGTTATTAGTCTTAACAAGCTGTGATGACAATACTAATCCAACTCCTGCCGAGACTGATTATTTTCCTCTGACAATTGGCAACTACCGGATTTTTAATACTTATGAAATTAATTCTAATCATCAGAAAATATCAGGTACAGAAAAAAGAGATTCAGTTGTTGTCGAAAAAAATTTTGCTTTGGAAGGAAGAACCGCATTTTTACTCGCATTTTACAGGGATAATGAAATTTTTGACACTCTATACATTTCAATGGAACCTCAAAAGGTTTACATGCTATTCGATGAGAATGACATTGATGTACCAAATTTTAAAAGCCAATGGTTTCTGATTGCTGATTTCTCGAAAAGCAGCAATACTGATTGGCATCTCTATGATTCGATTTTGATTGATTATCCTTTCATTTTCGAGGACAGCACAATCAGTACTACATATCATCATACAATCAACGGGAGGTTTGAAAATCCAGATAATTTTCAGATAAATAATAAAACATATAAAAGCAAGATATTTCAAATAAAATATGACACGAGATTATATTTTATATACAAATTTCCGGATAATATTAGTACAAAAGAAGTTGAAGTTAACAGGATTCGACAGAAAAACATACATTTCACATTTGCAGAAAATCTCGGATTGGTTAAGATAAAATATGACCCTTATGTTAAATCAACAAGAACCGAGCCTTCTACCAGCTACTCAAAAACCGAGAGCTACAACGGCAAGCAAAGCGATTTGATAGATTATCGCATAATTATAGAAGAATAAAGAAGACAATAATTCACAGTCCCCTCGACCATTCCGGTCTTAGATACAATGATTCCGGTGTGTCAATTGCCCTTGTTAGCTTTTTTATTAATACTTCTTTATCACGAGATAAAATACCTTTTAATGAAAGATAATTTGATGCGTGGTCACTTCGGAAAATTGTGCTTGTTAAATTTGTATTTTCAATAAAAAGCTTTAACTCCTCGAATAATTCCTTTTTGTTCAGAGGCTGAAAATCATATCCCGCTCTGCTTTTATAATGCTCCAAACCGAAAGGATAACTCAACACAAGAGTTGATAAATAATGCGGCTGTATTTCGTTTACAACTCTCGCAGAATTAATTGAATGCTGACGGCTGTACTTCTTTCCTCCAATGCCATTAATCACCATTACAGATGTCTGAATACCGGCTTCGTGTGCTTTATTGATACCTTCTACAGTCGAAGAGTAAGATTCACTTTTATTAATCAGTCTAAGTAATTCATCATCGCCTGATTCAATGCCGATATAAAGCAATTTTATTCCGGCGTCATAAAGTTCTTCCAATTCAGATTTAGATTTTTGGATTATATCTTTCGGTAAAGCATATGCTGAAATACGCCTCAAATGAGGAAAAGATTTATTAAGTTGAGAAAGAATTTTCAATAGCCGTTCGGAAGAAAGCACCATAGCATTACCATCAGCAAGGAATACTTTTCGGACATCAGGTTCAATGTTCGAATAATCAATAATTTCCTTAATAATATCTTCTTCTTTTTTTACTGTGAATTTTTTTGATGTGTACATCTCGCAGAAAGCACACTTGTTCCATGAACAGCCATAAGTTACCTGAAAGATTAAAGACAATGCTTCACTGGGGGGC
>JAKAKE010000023.1 GCA_021824625.1 Bacteroidota bacterium
TGTCGCTCCTATGGAGCTTTTCAGAAATTCTATCACCTTGCTACCATCATCTTCTTCACTGTAGTTTTTCCATTGCATTGCAATTTGATGAAGTAAATGCCTGACTGCAAATCGCTGATGTCGAGGTCGAGAATTTGTTCGCCACTTGATAGAAAATTATTATAAATATCTTTTACTTTATTTCCCTGCAAATCGAATAATTCGAGATTGACGAAATCATCAGAAGTGAGATTCAGCTTCAGTTTCACTAACCAGTCGTTGCTTTCGATGATTTTTAAATCGGAGGAGTTGTTGGATGAGAAATCAACGCTACCTACAATAATTTTTAAATAATAAACACCATCATTTTTAGTACCGGCAAAGAATATACCACCAAAGTTATCAGAATTTTTTACAATAGATGTCGTACTTTTATTTTGAATATAATCATTAGCATTATACCAAATAGGTCCGAATTGATAGTCATTATATATCATAATGCCTTTATCAATAGAACTGACAAATAAGTTATTACCACCAGGAACCGGAAAATCCTCCGGCTTATAATTAATTAATTTTTCTTTATTTACACTCATTAATATATAATGTTGCATTGATAATATGGTATTCATCATCTTTGGCTGCGAATCAATAGATTCTGCTTGCCATGTTCTTGTTTCATCCAATTTATATAAAATACTGTCTGAAATTGCATAGCATAAATTGATTTCTCCATCTAAAGTTATTGAATTTATACTCTCTTTTGCATTATTAGAAAAATTGGTTTTATAAAAATTAAAATTCATATCTTTTGCAACATATACCTCAGAATCATTTGTAGTAATAAAAACACTCATTTCACTTACATGATTAATATTATCAAATGTAAAAATTTTATAAATATCTTTCCCATTTAAATCATTATCCATTTTATTCCACTGATTTGAATTATCATAAGAAACATATAGTCCTTTATTGGTACCAACCAAGATATATTTAGTATTATTTGGATAACTGTAATGCTTGTTTATTGAAATTGAAGAAATATATTCATCACCAATATTTTCTGTAATATTACTCCATGAATTACCCATATCTGAACTATAGAATATTCCTTTTTTGTTCGTACCTAAATAGATAGTAGAATCCAACGATGCAATGGATGTATATTCAATCGAATCATTTGATGGCTTTAACTCTTCTGAATTGTTTGAAATATAATCATAACTATATGATAAACGATAAATTTTATTATCGTTTGTTAATGCTATTAAAGCGTTATTGTTAGAATAATGGCCATATTCACACAAAGCTAATGCTTTTATTTCGACAGATGGGATACTCGTTTTCACCCAATACTCAGAGAAAGCAGTCTGAAAGGAGACTATAAGTATAATCACAATCGCAAGAACCGATGCCTTTTTCATTATGCACCTTTATTGTTTATTAAAGGAGTTTTTACAATTTCAATTTAAAGAAAAGAATAATAAAAAGGAAAATTATTTTTGAAATAATAATTATATTTTAATTTCGTTGACATTATTGTTTGTTAGGAGAATTTATGTACCGGTTCAACGATTTATTAGAAAAAGTAGATGAGATGCCTCTTGAATCACAGGAGATGTTTGTTGATATAATTCAAAAGCGGCTGAATGAAAAAAAACGAGACACATTTGTCAGGGAAGTTCACGAATCCAGGGCAGAATTTGATTCTGGAAATTATAAATCCGGAACATCAGACGATTTATTCAAGACACTCGATATATGAACAAACTAATCTGGACTCCAAAATTTCAGAAATCTGCAATGAAATTTCTGAAGAATAATCCTGAACTTATTGAGTTATTTAAATAAAGAATTAAAACATTAGAAATCTCTCCCTTTGACCCGAAATTGAAAACACATAAACTCAAAGGTCCTCTTGAGGGATTATATTCAAGCTCGATTAATTATTTTTATAGGATTGTTTTTGACATTTCTATAGATTCTGATTCACAAGAACAAGCAATAATATTGATAAACATTGGTTCACACGAAGAAGTATATTAGCACAGAAATTAAAACAAATCATCACTTTTCTTTATTTTTGTAATCTTTTAATAAATAAAACATAAAAACATGGAAGAAAAGCTTAAAGCTATATTAGATAAATTCAATAACCTGACTGAAATGCTTAATGACCCCGAGGTTGTGAGCGATATGAACCGTTATACTCAAATCTCACGTGAGCAAAAACACCTGAGCGCTATTGCCGAAAAAGCAAAGGAATACATGAATATCTGCTCCTCGATTGAATCGAACAAGGAAATGATTAATTCCTCAGATACAGAGCCTGAACTGCGGGACATGGCTTATGAGGATAACAATACGCTTCAGTTAGAAAAGGAAAGGTTGGATGACGAACTACGGATATTGCTCATTCCCAAAGACCCGAATGATGTGAAAAACTGTATTGTCGAAATCCGTGCAGGCACAGGCGGCGATGAAGCAGGACTGTTCTCAGGAGACCTTTTCCGAATGTATCAAAGATATGCAGAGCGGAATAATTTCAAAATCGAGGTACTGGATTTCAACGAAAGCGAACGCGGCGGCTTCAAGGAAATTACTTTCTCTATGGCAGGCGAGGAAGTTTTCGGAACGATGAAATTTGAGAGCGGGGTGCATCGCGTTCAGCGTGTGCCTGATACCGAAGCAAGCGGAAGGCTGCATACTTCAGCTTCAACGGTTGCTGTACTGCCCGAAGCCGAAGAAGTTGATATAAATATTAATGAAAACGATTTGCGTATTGATATTTTCCGTTCAGGAGGCAAGGGCGGTCAAAACGTAAACAAAGTGGAAACTGCTGTCCGCATCGTTCACATACCTTCCGGAATTGTCGTCAAATGCCAGGAGGAGCGCTCACAGTTGAAAAACCGCGATAAAGCCATGAAGGTGCTTCGCTCACGCCTCTACGAACTGGAACTTTCAAAACAGCAGGAAAAGATTTCTTCTGCACGTAAATCTATGGTGAAATCAGGCGACCGCTCCGAAAAAATCCGTACCTACAACTTCCCGCAGAACCGCGTTACAGACCACAGGCTCGAAGGCGATGCAAAGAATTATACATTAAAAGAAGTCATCGAAGGCAACTTAGAACCTGTGATTGAAAACCTAAAACTCGCCGAGCGTGCTGAAATACTCAGGCAGGATTTGGTGGTGTGATTTTTGATGGAATTCCTTGTCAGGTGTTACACCTGACAGGGAAAAACCTTATCTATTCCAATCTCAAAACTCTTAATCCGGCAATCTTATTAAAATGTTCGTCGAAAGTGATTAACACAGAGCCGGTCTCGATTACATGTGATACAATCCATACATCATCGAGCGGAATAGGATTTCCTGTACTTCTCAATAGGTTCTTAATGTGTGCAAAAATCTCGGCTGTTTCTAATGAAACATCAATAATTCGTATGTTTGGTTTCGATAAAAATCGTTTTAGAATTTCTTTGTTTTTGTTTTCCCCTGTTCCACCCTTGAATCCGGTCAATAGCTCGGCAATTACAATTACTGATATATAAACTGTTTCTGCTTCGTCAATAATTTCGAGTACATGATTATTGCCTTTCAAAAGGTTTGAATAAGCATTGGTATCGAGCAGTACATTCTTCATTTCCAATCATCCGGGTTTATAGTACTCAAATCTTTTGTATTGGATGAAAATACTTTAAAGTCATTCTTAGACCAAACACCAAGAAACTCCTTAAATTCAGATTGTTCTGCTACTTTCTTCTTCGAACCAAGCGAATCGGAAAGAATTTGTTTTATTATCTGGTTCATGCTTCTGCCTGACTTAACTGCTTTTTGCTTCAGCACTGAAAACAAAGAATCATCAATTTTATGTATTGTAATAGATTTCATTTTATACTCCTTATGAACCATAAATAGTTCATTATGATTCAAATATAATAAAATTATGGTTCATTGACAAATTCTATCGCAAATATATCACACGTTTCGTTAATGCCCTGTCTCTTGCTATAAATCGCAGAAGATATATACCACTCGGCTCTAATGACATATCGAACATAAACTGCGGCCAGCCCTCGACATTTGGCAAATTCGAAATAATTCTCCCATCCAGACTGCAAAGCAAAACTGATTTTACATCAATCTCAGCTTTTTTTGTGATTAGAAGAGTATTTCCCATTTGCTGAGTATAAAAATAATTGTCTGCTTCTTCATAGGTTGAGGGTTCATTGCCATTGTCTGTGTAGTCTTCGAGAACGGCTTTTGATATTTGATTGTCATAATAAAGTTTATGAGTGTATCTGGAACTGTTTGGATCGTTGATGAGAATAGTAAAATTCTTGGCTTCTATACTGCCTTGTGAAAGATATGCATTTTGATTTACATTAATTTCATTTAATGATTTGACGAGCAAAGAATAAGCTAAAGGATTATTTCCACATCTATTATAGAATAAAATATCATAAGTATCATCATTATTGGCATCAATAATCCAGATTTTTGTTTCCAAGTCGCAGTTTTCCCCTGAATTTAATAATAGTAATGAAAGCGGTTGTTTAGCATTAAGATTGGTTAAGCAAAATGCAAAAACTAATAATGATAAGAATTTATTTTTCATAGAAGGCCTCATACATACTAATTTTATTAAAATTATAATAATAAAACCAAATTGGTCATCTATCTATTCACAATAGTTTTCAAAGTTAATATTCTTGTGCCGAGCTTAATATTAATGAAATATATTCCAGAATCAGAATCAGAACAATCCCAAATCAAATAACCGCTATAAGGATTTTGTTTTTCAATTCTAATTTTATTTTTTCCTGATACTTTTTCTCCATAAATATCATAAACTGCAATCTCAACTTTATCAATATCTGTACTCAAATCCCAATAAATAAGAGAACGAACCTCTTTCATTGCTGGGAGTGGATAAGGCGGATATGAATATAAGTTATTTTGAACTTCAATTTTATTATCATCAACTCTTGTTATACTATCCAGAGGTTTAATCCAAAATATCCCATTACCCCATGGAATATTATCATCTGTATAGCGTGCAAAAAATTGATTTCCGAATTTCTTTAATGGGCGGCATACTATTCTACCATTATTAGGAACAATCTGGTACTGCCATTTGCTTTTATCAAATAAATCGCTTGTGTAAAATAGTGTATCCTGATATGTTATATAAACCATTTTGTTATCAACCTCGATACCAACTCCATACCAATTCCAGCGTGGTTTAGTAGTATCTTCAATCCATTCATAAATTCTTGTAAACTGTCTGTTTTCTAAATTTACAACATCAAGTTTGAAACTTGTTTCAGTACGGTGAATCAATGCCAAGTACCCAGTACTATTTATTTCAATTTCTTTAAATATTGCTTGAGTATTTGAAATAGGATATTTTTTTATTATTTCCCAATTTAATCCTTTATCACTTGTAAACCTAACTTCACTTGTGCTGTCAATTGCGTTTGCACAGTGAATTAAAAAAGTATTTGTGTCTTTTGAATGTATATAATCTATTACTATATTTCTGCTGCTAAAACTGTTTATAATTTCAAATTCATTATTAAATGTAGTTATACCGGATATAGCTGTGTCATTAACAATACTACCCCCTCCAGAAGTAATAAAATTATCATCATTCCTTTGAATATTTGGAGTGGCCATTGCATTGGAAAAAGATCCCTTAAACATTAAATTATTAAAGAAGAAATAATTAATTCTTTTTGAAACAAAGCTTTTACAATTATCTTCTGTAATCCACAAATAACCGAAATCACTATGATAATGTATCCCGCCAAAATATATTTTTTTTTCATTTTCATAATAATATTTAAATCTGAATTTGTTTGAGGGGTAATCTATCTCATACTTTTCATCTTTTTTATCAACTACAGGTTTAAATGTTATTCCATTATCATTAGTTCTATAAATATAAGAGGAGTATTCATTAGGATCCCCACTGTAAAATAAATAAGAACTATCGCCAATTTTATCAGGAATTATATAGGGGCTATATCTCGAAAATTCGGAAATAACATTTAAACTGCTATCTTTTAAATCAATTATTTCTATTATTTTATTATTGCCAACTACAATCATTTTGTTATTGACTACGGTAAAATTATTTATATAACGAAAAAAATAAGTGCTGCTTTCTGTAACTTTTGTACTGTCAACAAGGAATTTTTCGGTTTTATTAAGAGGGTAGAATTTATTATCAAATATATTAAAAATTGAAAATGTACCTCTTAGTTCATAGTAATTTTCAACAGTTGCAAAATTTTCTGTCTTGTAAATATTACAAACCAAAACCCCGGATTTCTTTGGGTCAGTTTTTTTTACTCCTACAACTTTTATATATAAATTTGTTGTATCTGAATCAAGCCAATAACCAGAACCGTATAAGTAGGTTGAGTCAAATATTCCTAATTTGCTAAATGACAGTGTATCAATCGGAGATAAATTTTCACTGAATCTAATAAATGTTGATGAATCGGTTTCAACGATAAAATTATTTTTGTAATAAATAATTGACCTCATATAATTCGGTATATCAACAATACTAATTTTAGTAAGAAATTTTGAATATATAGGGAATTCCTTTTTAATCTGAAATTCATCCGTAATTGTGAATATTTTATTTCTTCCTCTTAGAAAATATCCATCAGGAAATTTAATAACTGCAAAAACCGAATCATTGATATTTGTTACCAAATCCCATTTAATACCTCTATCTTTCGAAACTGCAATATCGCCTGCATCATTGAAAACTGCCATGGCTGTATCATTCCAAAACAAATTTACAATCGTACCTCTGTCAAAGACTCTAACTTGTTTCCAATTTATAGCATTATCATAGCTTATTAATATAGAACCGAAATCGCCATAAGTAACAATAGTGTCATTTCTAACTTCAACACCCTGAAAGTTGATAACAAGAGGTGTGATTTCAAATTTATTTGAATACACCGTTAGACAAAAAGTTAATAATGTTAAGCAAAATAAAATCATCTTTTTCATTAATTGATATCCTAATATATAAATATATAAAAAATATTTTACAAGATTCATCCGACGGCAGAATGCCGCCAGATGAATATAATAATAATTATGGATTACATGGTGTATGGAAAATATAACATTCGCTTTCCCCACCAACATTTTGTGGTTTACGAACTTCCCCGCCTTCCAAAGTGCAATTAACTGTTCCAACCATAGTATAAGTCATTGAATTGAAATGTTTAGTTCCATGCGGAGCCGGTTGTTCTATTCAATCAACTCTTTTTTAAAGCTCATCGAGGCTATATAGCTTCGATATGTTTCAATAGAATGTTGTGTATTAAAAATATTGTCCATAAACCTCCAGTTTTGTGAGTAAAATTATTATTTCATATATTTGATAATACTAATAAATAATTTAATATATCCTAAATCTATCTTAATTTATAAAATAATTTCAATAATAAAAAATAATATTTTATTTTGTAAAATTAATGGAGGAGGGAACTCATTGTATATATTTACTTATAGATATTATGATATTTTATCAAAATCATCCTGAATACTACTCCGGCTAAATTAACACAGCAAAATATCAAAATTTCCATTTCCTTTTCTCATTTTTTTATTTTAATATTACACAAATAAAAATAAACTCTTTACAAAAAATATTGGGACGGCATTATGAAAAAGCAAGTGCTAAGCGAAGACTGGCTTTCATTCTGGCTCGGACTGGTTATATTCCTGTTTGCCTTCGGAGTTTTCGTCGGTCTCGACCTTCTCGGATGGGGTGTTAAGACAAGCGTATGGACTGACATTTCAAAATCCCTTTCTCCAGTTTCAAAAAACTATTCAGGTATTTCGGGAATCATTTCTGTTTTTATTACATATCTGTTTATGCTGGTCATAGTCGGAATCGGGAACAGACTTCTCGGTGGTGATTTAAAAAAGTTTTTCATTGGATTTACATTCGTGTTTTTCATTTCCTTTTTCTGCTGGCTCGCTGGCCACTGGGCTTGGATTGCAGCAACAAAGGACGAATGGGCAAAATTCGGCTTATCCTGGTCTTTGAACCTGACAGGTGAAGCAGGATTTATAATTGCATTGATTGTCGGATTAGTTGTCGGAAACTTTTTCCCGAAGTTTTCTGATTTAATCAAAGAAGCTATCAAGCCGGAACTTTACATTAAG
Organism: Bacteroidota bacterium; assembly: GCA_021824625.1. GTDB lineage: Bacteria > Bacteroidota > Ignavibacteria > Kapaibacteriales > UBA2268 > XYC2-FULL-35-21. Next base: position 8,191 of record JAKAKE010000023.1, read on the forward strand.
ACTGCTATTGTGATTATGGGTGCAGGACTTGGCTTGAAGGCGGCAGAAAAAGCCGGACTGGCTTCAACTATAATGTTTGTAGGATTGTGTGCAATCGTATGTGCATATTTGATATATTGGGCAATGGTGTATTTCATTGCAAGGAGATTTTTTCACTTTAGCAAAGAATGGGCGGCTCCGCTTGCTTCTGGTATTTCAATATGCGGTGTTTCGGCGGCAATTGCAACAGGAGGTGCAATCAGGGCAAGGCCTGTCATACCGATTATGGTTTCTTCTCTCGTTGTCATCTTTGCAGTTGTAGAGCTTCTTGTACTCCCATTTCTTGCACAGACATTTTTGTGGCAAGAACCTCTCGTGGCTGGTTCCTGGATGGGGCTTGTTGTTAAGACTGACGGAGCCGCAATAGCAAGTGGTGCTATTACTGACGGATTAATCAGGGCAAAAGCAATGGCTATGGAAGGAGTGAAGTACCAGGAAGGCTGGATACTGATGACCTCGACAACCGTCAAAGTGTTTATTGATGTATTTATTGGTATCTGGGCATTTATACTTGCAATAATATGGGCAGCGAAAATCGAGAAAAGAAAAGAAGGGGACAAGCTTCGTGCTTCAGAAATATGGCAGAGATTCCCCAAATTTGTGATTGGATACATGCTGACATTTATTCTTTTCCTCACTGTTTGCATGAGCGAGCCAAAAATTATTGACACTGCAAAAAAAGTTACTGACGAAGCAGATGTCTTCAGAAAGCTGTTTTTTGTATTTACATTTTTCACAATCGGAGTGGTATCGAATTTCAAAAAGCTATGGGAAGAAGGCATAGGAAAACTTGCTTTAATATATATTCTCTGCCTTTTCGGATTTATAATCTGGATTGGATTGTTGATATCCTGGCTTTTTTTCAGCGGAGCAAAACCGCCATTAATGCCATAATTGAAAATTAATGAAAGGAACATAATATGGAAGAAAAACCAAAACTCGCCGATGAAATGCAGAAGATGGAATACGAACCGCTTTTACCGATTGAGAAAAAGCTGATTATTTACAGCATATCGCTTGGAGTGCTCTTATTGGCAGTGCTTGTGATTTTGAGCAGGACATTATTTCCTGTGGTAAAGTGAATAGCCACTATCTTTAGATAGTGGGATTATTTTGACAAACACAATGACTTTAGTCACTAATCCTTAGTGGATAAATCCTAAATATATTAAATCTTTATTCCACTACTTAAAAGTAGCGGCTATTCATTTTATTTATTTAAAATAAACTAATAAATTTTTTTTTGTAACCTTTTTCTCATTCTTACGTAAAAGAGAATGAGTCCTCTAAGCAATCATCAAATATTTAGCCGCAGGTTCGTTTGGGAGAGCAAATCTGCGGCTAAGATTTTTTTGCATTTTCTTGAACTATTAATTGGCTGCGGAATGACATCTCAACATTATTAAAACAGAATACAAAATTATTTTACAACTTTGGCACAACTCTTGCGTATATATACTTGTGTGCATAATTTTTTTAATAATGGTGATGATATGAGTTCAACAGCAGTGAAAACGGGATTATTGCTTCTTGCGTCAGGCGGGCTGGTATTGCTTGGCTTGATGAGCAAGAAGAATGGGAACAGAATTAGCAGATATTTTGATAGTTGCCGTATTACTTCGGCAAAGAAGAAAATACAACCTGAAAGGATAAATTTCTGCTGATGATGGAAAGTAGGAGAAAAATATTAGTATGTATTTTTTCTCTTGCTTTAATCATTGCAGGATGTCAGCCGAGTGTCCGATTTACTTCTAATAAAAAAGGCATAAACAGTACAACATACACTAAGCCCAAAAAGACTGAGCAAACTGTAAATACTGCCAAATACAGCCCTGAGACTATCGGTAAGGAACGTTACCTTATTATCGAAGAAGCGGTTAACTGGCTTGGTACACCCTATTGCTATGGCGGCTATTCCAAAGACTGTACAGACTGTTCAGGCTTTGTACTGAACATTTTTCAGTCTGCAGGTATTGCACTGCCTCGTACTGCTGAAACACAGTTTGAATACGGAACAGATGTGGATGAGAATGAAAAAGAGGCAGGAGACCTTGTCTTTTTCAGAGACAAATCGAAGATTTCACATGTCGGAATTTACGCAGGAAACAACGAATTTATACACGCATCAATATCAAACGGAGTGGTCAGGCAATCACTCGATGATTTTTATTACAGGGAGCATTATGCCGGTGCCAAAAGAGTGATTCAATAAAGTGTCAGTCAAATTTACTTGACAGTGGAAATTATTTTGCACAGTTTTGTTATATTATGAATGTCATTCTGAATATTAAATTTATGTTTATACTGGATTGTTCTAAAAATACCGGTGTTATTTTTTGTAATTCATTAGAATTCAGAATAATTTAAGCAACTTAGTATAGAGTTTGTCATAGACTTATTCGACTCTTGATTGGTTTGATGTTGTTACCGATATGTAATCCCTACGGGATAGAATTGTTTTATTTTTTCTATTTCCCAACTCCCAATTCCTAACAGACTAAAAGCCTACAGCCTAAACACCTATTTTATATTTGCCCCTGCTTCCAAATCATTTATTTCAGTTGTGAGGAAGCGGAGTTTGCCTGTGCTATCGGAGGCGGCGAGGAGCATACCGTTGGATTCTTCGCCCATGAGCTTAGCGGGCTGGAGATTAGCAATAATGATAACAGTTTTTCCAATGAGGTATTCGGGTTCGTATTTCTCGGCAATACCTGCAATGATTTGCCTTTGTTCAGTGCCGGTGTCAACCTGGAGCCTGAGCAGTTTTTTTGATTTAGGAACTTTTTCTGCTTTGAGAATTTTTGCAGTACGAAGCTGGATTTTTGCGAAGTCGTCTATTGTTATGAGCGAAGAAGCCGGTGCTTCTTCTTTTGCTTCGAGCATTATACCAAGTTTTGATATCTGAGCATTAATTGCATCATCCTCGATTTTCGTGAACAGAAGTGAAGGAGTATTTATTTTCTTTCCCGAAAGCCCAAGCGGTAAAGTTGCATCCTTCCAGTAATCGGGATATTTTCCGACTCCTCTGAGTGCCTCGCCTGTAACGGAATCGAGATTGAGTATTTCAAAAACACACTTTGAAACATGCGGTATAATAGGAGCAAACAACTGAGCCAGTGAGCGTACAAGCTGACAGCAGATGTAAATTGTCTTAGCGGTTTCATCTGAATTGCTTTTGATAGTTACCCAGGGTTGTTCATCGTTGAAGTATTTGTTAGCGGCACGTGCTATGTTCATTGTCTCATTGATGCCGTCGCGAAATCGAAAACGCTCATAAAGATTAGCGGCTTCTCTCGAACCGTTCCACAGAGCATATATCAGATTAACATCATTTACGTTGAGTAGCTTTCGTAGTTCTTCGGGAACATTAGCAAGCAAATCATGTTCGGTGAGTTGGTCGGAATCGAAATAATTAATAAGATTTTTCCAGTAGAGATTGAGCCAATTGTACTGGTCAGGCAGTTCGGGAATACCCTCAAAATTTTTAAGAGCAAATTGCAATGTCCTATTGATGAAATTACCGAAAATTGCGGCAAGCTCGTTATTATTCCTTGCCTGAAAGTCCTTCCATGTGAAGTCCGAATCCTTTGTTTCAGGCAGGTTCATTGCAAGTGTGTATCTGAGAGCATCAATACCCGAGACATCGGGAAAATCTTTTATAAAATCACAAAGGTCAATGCTCCAGTTGCGTGATTTCGAAAACTTCTGCCCTTCGAGATTGAGAAACTCATTAGCAGGGACATTGTCGGGAAGAATGTAATTGTTTCCTCTTCCGTGCAGCATAGCCGGGAAAATCAATGTATGAAAAACAATATTGTCCTTGCCGATAAATGCAATGTATCGGGTTTCTTTGTCCTGCCACCATTTACGCCAGTCATCGAGTCCGGCTTTTCCTTCATTGCTCAAAATGCCCATCAGTTCTTTTGTTGCGGAGATGTAGCCGAGAACAGCATCAAACCAAACGTACAGTACTTTTCCTTTAGCTTTTTGGGGTGGAATGTCGGGAATGTCATCAATTTTGACACCCCATGACAGGTCACGTGTTATAGCACGTTCAGTCAAGCCTTGCTTGAGCCAGCTTCGGCTCTGCTGAAGAACATTATCTTTCCAATCGCCTGAATGGCTTTCTATGTAGTTTTCAAGAAATGCCTGGAACTTATCGAATCGCATGTACCAGTGGACTGTGCGGCGGACAACAGGGGTTTTACCGGAAACGAGGCTTATTGGATTTTTCAGTTCAAGCTGATTGTAGTATGCACCACAGCTATCGCACTGGTCTCCGCGTGCATGTTCATAGCCGCAATTGGGACAGACACCTTCTACATACCGGTCAGGCAGGAACATACTTGCTTCATCATCATAGAATTGCTCATCTTCCATGTCAATCAGATAGCCTTTCTCCTTGAAGTCGCTGAAAAATTCGCGTGCTGTATTGTGGTGGACAGGGAGAGATGTTCGTGAATATATATCGAAAGACATTCCGAATTTGTCGAAAGCCTCTTTATTAGCATAATGGTATTTATCAATTATTTCCTGAGGGGTAACGCCTTCTTTATCTGCGGCTATAGTGATTGCGACACCATGCTCATCGGAACCGCAAACGTAAAGCACTTCCTCGCCTTTCAGCCTTTTGAACCGGGCGTAAATATCCGCAGGAAGATATGCTCCGGCACAATGCCCGAGGTGCAAATATCCGTTGGCATACGGCAAAGCCGAAGTTATCAGTGTTCTTTTCATAATTGTTTTAATGATTATTTCAATTTCGTATATGAATTACAAAAATAAGATAAATTATTGATTGTGGGAATAATTATTGAAAATATTATTTTGATTAAAATTGACATAATCAAGTGATAAAGATAATACAATTTTATTTGCATTCGATAAAATAATTCACTAATTTTATTTAAATAAATTTAATTTTATGAAACCAAGAATATATATTGATACATCTGTAATCGGCGGCTGTTTTGACGAAGAATTTCAAGAATGGTCAAACAAACTGTTTGACGAATTTATAAGAGGTAACTATATTGCAATAATTTCTGATGTAACGACAACTGAGCTGGATGATGCGCCTAATCATGTAAAAGGAAGGATTGATGATTTACCACCTCATTGTATTTCATACATAAAGGTTGATGATGAGATAAAGTACCTGGCTTCAAAATATATTGAACTGAAAGCAGTAAGTTCAAATAATCTTGACGATGCAACTCATATAGCTGCTGCATCAGTAAACAAAGCAGATATACTTGTCAGTTGGAATTTCAAACATATAGTTAATGCTCGTAGAATAAAAATGTATAATTCCGTCAATATGATGTATGGTTATCAAATTATTGATATTAGAACACCAAGGGAGGTGATAAACGATGATTCAGAAGACATTTGATTGCGTTGATTTTCAAAGAAAAGTAAGGTATAAATTAGTTCAGGAAGCAGAAATGAACCTCGATAATTTTTTTGAACTCATTGAAAAAAAAGTAAAATCAAGTGATGTTAATAAAAAATTAATGGATAGAATTAATTTAGAAAAGCAAGTAGTTTCATTATGAATTAGGTTAAATTATATTGAAATTAAAAAAATTTGATTGTGTTGAATTCATATTAAAAATACAGGAAAAAATGTGGATTGAAGCCGGAGAAAGCTTTGAAGGTTTAAATCATTTATTAGATAAACGACGTGAAAATAACAAATTATTAAAACAATTAGTTAAGAAGAAAGAAATGCAATTAGAGACTGCTATATAATAATTATTGAAGTAGTATGAAATTGTATCTATAATGTTAGCTATATCTTTATCTAAATATTATATTCTTAATTTTGGAACATGATTAATAAATTGGTAAACGATTAATTGCAATTTTTAAAATAATTAATGAGTTTCACTGAAATAGTAGATAATATACAGACTCTTCCTTTTGATGAAAAGATGGAGTTAAAAAATCTTCTCGAAAAATACTTAATCGAGGAGAGAAGGGAAGAAATTTATGAAAGCTATCTTGATGCAAAGGAAATGGCAGAAAAAGGTGACCTTAAATTTTCAAGCAAAACAGATAATTTATTGAAAATGCTGGATTAGATTATGCTTGAAATTACCTTTTACCCTTCTTTTACCAAGGCTTTTAAAAAGAAAATCAAAAGTAATAAATCACTATACTCTCAATTCCAGGAAAAACTTGATATCTTCAAAGAGAATCCCTTCGATCCCCGCCTAAAAACTCATAAGTTAACAGGTAAGCTAAAAGATTTATATAGTTTCTCGATTTCTCATGATTTAAGAATTATCTTTTTTTTCTTCGGTAATGATAAAGTTGTTTTTGTTGATGTAGGCACCTATGATGAAGTATATTAAAATAAAAAAAGTTCATTTCATCACATCTTTTTTCTTTTTGTCAAATATTCCCTCAATGCCTTGTCGAATGGCTGTGATGTATCAGTTAGGTGATAATCAATGTTGTTATTTCTGCAATCACGTTTTAATCCTGTAATAAAATCTTTCATTGCTTTGGAATAAGATTTTTGAATTTGATAAGGCTGAGTAACCATCTCCTCGCTCGTCTCGATGTCTTTGAATGTTGCCGCTCTGCCGAATTTGAAGTCAATTTCCCGCGGGTCGAGAACCTGGAAAGCGAGTACCTCATGTTTCTTGTGTCTGAAGTGGCTCAGAGCTTTTGTAACAGAAGATGGATTGTCAAAGAAATCGCTAATGACGATAACAAGTCCTCTTCGGGTGATTCTTTCGGCAAGAACATCAAGAGACTTTGCAGTTTCCGTTTCATTCGAAGGATGAGTGGTATCAATCACTCTTAGAATTTCATTTATATAAGATTGTTTTGAGCGGGGCGGAAGATATGTATGCAGGCTTGTATCGTATAAGGCTATACCTACAGCGTCTCTCTGCTTAATAAGCAGATATGCAAGAGATGCCGCAAGGTAGCAGCCGTATTCATATTTTGAGATTTGCCCTTTGGATGCATACTTCATCGAAGCACTTGCATCGAGTGCAATAACACATCTGAGATTTGTTTCTTCTTCAAATTGCTTCACATAATATTTATCAGTCCGGGCAAATGCTTTCCAGTCAATATTCCGGATTTCATCACCCGGGCGGTATTGGCGATGCTCGGCAAACTCAACGCTGAATCCATGATATGGCGAGCGATGTAATCCGATGATGAAACCTTCGACAACCAGCCGTGCAATCAGCTCGATATTTTCAAGCTGAGCCACAACTTTTGGTTGTAAGTATTTTCTGTGGTCGTTCATTAAATATTAGAATTACAAAAATTTTATGGTTTATTGACGTGGTTAGGATTGGGATAGTATATGTTTAAAAATTCTGTCAAATTCAAATAAAAATTAATATAGATTTCAAAATGAAATTTGTTGAGTTTATGGAATTTAATTAAATTTCATTTATTAATATTGTCGTTAATAAAAATGATGATTTGAATTAAATCGTTTATCTCAATTGAATTTTATAGCTAAATGAAAACTGCTAAGAACATAGAATCAATTTTGAAAAAGAATAAAAGGGATTTGTTTAATAAATTCCCCTTAATTGAAATTGGATTATTTGGCTCTTTCATAAAAGGAGAGAATAATGATGATAGTGATTTAGATATCTTAATTGAATATGACAGAAATAAAATCTTTTCTTTGATTGACTTTATAAAACTTCAAACATATTTATCAAATCTTTTAAAAATTAATGTTGATTTAGCTTTGAAATCTCAATTAAAAACCGGAATAGGACATTACATCCTCAAAGAGGTCAGATATATATGAAAAAAGAAAGACTCAGCATTGATTATTTAATTGATATTTTTCATCAGACCTTTCTTATTCAAAAATTTATTAAAGGTATAAAATTTCAGAAATTCTCCGAAGATTATCAATTGACCTACGCTGTTACCAGAGCCTTGGAAATTATAGGCGAAGCAGTTAAAAAAATTCCAAAGGAAATAAGAGCAAATTATAAAACAGTTGATTGGTCAGAAGTTGCTAAGATGAGAGACATGCTAATTCACTACTATTATGGTGCCGATGAAAAGATAATATGGAATACATGTAAAAAAGATATCAAGGTTTTAAAAAGTCAAATCATTATTATAATAGATGATGTATTACAAACAATCATTGATGATGAACTAAAAAATAAACTGCAAATAAGAATATCTGCCATAAAAAAATCAGCAAAGAAATAAATTTATTTCTTTGTCAGGTGCAATACCTGACAGGGTTTTGTAACCCATTATATAGGGCAATTCGTGAATTGCCCCTATAATTCGTTGCCTGACAATTTAATTTAAATATATCTGCAAAATTATTTAATTTAGAAACCGATTAATCAGGGACATTTTTAAATAATTCAAAATATTTTTTGTTTAACAATCAGAGGACTATATGAAAAAAGCACTTTTTTTGATTTTGACATTCTTTTTAATTTATGGCTGCGGCAAACCGAAGGAGGGACCTGCAGATGAACAACTGCTGACACAAGAACAGATGACAAAGCTTGCCGATGATGCGAAAATTTATTTTAAAGCAGTTCCCGACAAAATGCCAGGAAGCGAAGCAGATACTCCGGAATTGATTGCACTCGGCGAAAAGCTTTACAACGACACCAGACTGTCGCTTGATAACACAATCTCATGTAATAGCTGTCATTTGCTTAACGATAACAAAGCCGGTGTTGATAATAAGCCGGTTTCTGTCGGTGTAGGAGGAAAGAATGGTACAAGAAATTCACCTACTGTATTAAATGCAGGATTCCAGTTTGTGCAATTCTGGGACGGCAGGGCAAAAGACCTTATAGAGCAGGCAAAGATGCCAATACTTAATCCTATGGAAATGACCATGCAGAATGACAAAGAAGTTGTTAAAAGGATTGCAGAAGTTGCTGAATACAAGGCTCTGTTCAGCAAAGCTTTCCCGAATGAAAAAGGCCTTATTACTTTTGACAACATAGCTAAAGCCATTGCGGCTTTCGAACGGACACTCGTAACACACGACAGGTTTGATGATTACTTGAAAGGGCAGGATGATGCTCTGTCGCAGGAAGAACTGAAGGGACTCGATATATTCATCGGCACTGGATGTACAACCTGCCATACAGGTGCTTTGCTCGGAGGAAACATATATCAGAAAATGGGATTGATACATCCTTATGCAGACACAGTTGACAAAGGAAGGTTTGGAGTTACGAAAGCCGAAACTGATATGTTTATGTTCAAGGTTCCCATGATGCGTAATGTCGCATTGACTGCACCTTATTTCCACGACGGCAAGTCTGCAAGCCTCGAAGATGCTATAATCCAGATGGCATGGATGCAATTAAACAAAAAGCTAACACCCGAAGAAGCGGGATATATTGCCAAGTTCTTTAATGCTCTGACAGATAAAAAAAGGGAAATAAAAGCAACAGCAAGTAAGTAAAATGTGAAATTGTTCAGGGCTGTCTTTCAAGACAGCCCTCTCTTTTAACTAAATCAGTTTCTTCACCATAGCAATTTCAAAAATTATATCTACTATTTTATCCTCATTAAATCCTGCACGATTCAGTATAACATCATAATAATCATTCTCGGGTTTTGTACCCCTGAAAAATTTGATGAAAGCTTCACGCTTACGGTCGGTTTCTTCAAGTGTTTTCTTTGCAAATTTCTGTGTAACTTTAAAATTGCTGCAAAGCAGTTTCACTCTGAAATCAACTGGTGCAATGAGCTTAACGTGCAATGCCCTTTGAATCTCATTTGAAATAATCGCACTTGCCCTGCCGACTATGACGGCTCTGCCTTCGTAGGCGGATGTTCTGATAATGTTCTGAATTGTTGCTATAATCTGGCTGTCGCTCACATAATATTTCTTTATGAATGAATCAGCCAAATCTTCGAGAAGTGCTTTCTTTTTTGCATCGAAGATATGTGATATTCTTTCCGGATTAATTTGCAGTTCTTTCGCAGACTTCTCAAGTATTTCCTTACTAATCCAGCACCATTTCTTTTTGGAATCTGATGTTTCGATATACTGATTAATTTTGTTAACCAGCTTTTCTGCAATACCGCCTGCAAAGCAGCCCATCTCTCGTGAAATTGTAATGACGGGACCAGCACCTTTGTCAGTGAGATTGTCTATTTTGTACTTTTTTGACAAATACCTTTGAAAAACATTTTCTCCGCTCATATTACCCCCAATAATAGTGAATCTATTTTAAGTCAATATGACTATTTTGTTCGGGTTCAAACCCACATAATGGGCCAAAATATTTTACTTCATATCAAAAGAACATCACATTAGTATAAACTTACAAAATTTTATTTTATTGCTTTTTGAAAAATATTTTTCATCCCCACTGAAACATTTTCACTTTTTTTGTGTTATTACATTTATAGGGATTACACATCTTAAATTATTTTCATTTTTTCTGAGACTTTTTTCGGTTTCATGTGTCATTTGATATATAATTGGTGCAAGATAGAATTTAGTTTGTAAGATTGACATTTTAGAATTGGCTATTTATTAAGGCACACAGGGCAATGTAGGACATTCGCATCAAGGTTTTAAGCAGAGATAATTTTTACTTAAATAAATTTTTTTGATTATTTAAGGATATAAAAATGAGAACAATTCTATATATTTCATTTTTAATAATATTTTCCACAACATCATTTTCATTTTCAGGTAAGGGCTCAGGTGCTGAAGATGACCCTTATCAAATTACAAATATCACTGAATTACAAAATATTAAGACTGATACAGATTCAAAAGATAAATATTTTAAATTAATGAATGATATTGATGCCTCGGAGACGAGATATTGGAATGTTGGTAATCATGACGGTGATACAAGTACACCTGATGAACCAACGGGTTTTAAGCCAATAAATCGTTTTTTTGGTTCTTTCGATGGTGATGGTCATGTTATTAAAAATTTATTTATTAATATTCCTTATGGTATTAATTATATTGGTTTATTTGGTTATATTAGTTCTTATGGAGTAATTAAAAAACTTGGTATTGAAAATTGCGAAATAACTGGTTCTGGCTGGGTTGGTAGTATTTGTGGTTTATTAGAAATACCTGCTACAATTGAAGAATGTTATACTAATGGTAAAATTAAATCAATTGATTCAATACTTAGTGGCCCTATTGGTGGTTTTTGTGGATATAATAATTTTGCTGAAATAATTAATTGCTATTCATCTTGTTCTGTGTCTATTATATCAACAAAATATAACAATTCAGTTGCAAGTTTTTGTAGCAGTTATAGTCCACATGGTAACATTTATCAAAATTGTTATACAATTGGTAAATTAATTAGTAAGAAAGAAAAATTTGCTTTTGGTGAATACGAAAAAGGGTTTCAATGTTTTTGGGATGTTGAAACAACAGGCATACCTGACACTGGTGGCCACCAAGCAAAAGGATTACCAACCTCAGAAATGATGAAAAAGGCAACTTACGTAAATGCGGGCTGGGACTTCGACAGTATCTGGTGCATTGACGAAGGCAGAGACTATCCGAAGTTGAGAGCTTTCGGCAAGTGCCCACCCACGGATGTGCCGCTGGAACCGAAAGATAATGGAAATAAGATTGAAATAAAGCCAAATCCCGCTTATTCTTCTATTGATGTTGTGTATATACTGAAAGAGGCAGGCACAGCACAAATAATAATCACAAACTCTTTCGGACAGCAGGTGTATATTGAAAATATTAATAATATAAATCCTGAACAAGAGCAGAGACATTCAATTGATATATGCACTTTCCCAAGCGGATTGTATTTCGTTACTCTGCGTTCACATGCTGTGGCACTGACAAAGGGAGTGGTTGTTATAAAATAATTGTTGTGTGTTGAGTGTTGAGTGTTGAGTGTTGGGTGTTGAGTGCTAAGTGTTGAGTGTTGAGTGCTAAGTGTTGAGTGTTGAGTGTTGAGTGTTGAGTGTTGAGTGTTGAGTGTTGAGTGTTGAGTGTTGAGTGTTGAGTGTTGAGTGTTGAGTGTTGAGTGTTGGGTGCTAAGTGTTGGGTGTTGAGTGCTAAGTGTTGGGTGTTGGGTGATGAATTGTAGGGATTTAAAATTTTAAATCCCCTTAGAAATTTGAAATTTGAAATTATAAATTTATTTGAAATTGAAAATTGTAAAATTGAAAATTCTTTATGTTGGGTGTTGAATTGTTTGCACCCTTTGCTTGAGTATAACCCCATGCTTCAGCATGGGGGGGCATGAGACCTGACCCACAGCCCCATCCCAGCTCCCACACTAAAGTGTGGGGTTAATCATAATCACAATAATCATATTAATCAAATAAATCATGGTTCTGACAATTTAGCTTTGGATTCTTCGACAGGCTGAAAATAATATATTCCCATTTCCCATTTCCCATTTCCCATTGTTAGGTATTTCTACCTGTTTTTTCAAAATATTATTCAGTTTATTAAAGTTTAATATAATCCTGTCGAAAATTGTGTTCAAAGGAAAAACAGTTTTTGGCAGGATGCCCGAAATCATTTAAACATTACATGGAGGTTTTTTATGCCAACTGCAATTTCGGGCGGTTCAAGGATTAGAACCAACACCCCGGCAGAAAATGCTTACAACGCATTACTTTCCAGCAACAACAACATAGCCTTAAGGCAGCTTCGTTTATCGACAGGTAAGCGTATCAACACTGCTGCAGACGACATCGCAGGCTATATTACAGCAAGGGCTCTTACTGCCCGTAATGGCGCATTGAAAGCCGCTCTGAACACCGTAGGAGACGCTCAGAGTGTATCTTCAATTGCTTCCGACGCTTTAGACAATATTAACGGACTTGTTACTCAGATTAAAGATGCCGCCTCTTCGGCTTCTTCAGGTGCTCTCGGTACAGACGAAAAAGTTGCTCTCGCAAAGGCAGCCTATCGTCTTGCACAACAGATACAAACTGTGGTTGATGCCACTGTGTTCGGCGGCAAAGAACTTATCAAGGGTGCTTTCTCAGGAAGCTGGACAATCGGTTATACGGCTGCAAATGCCCTACTTACTCTGGGCATTGACCTAACAAGTGGTAACACCGACTTTAATGTCGCAAGTAACAACTTCGACGTTAATGCTACATCAACAACTATATTCGCGGGTGTAACCGGACTTGACCTGACAAGCTTGAACAGTGTCTCTAATTCTAACCTCGGCGTATTTTCGACAGCAAACATTTCAACAACTCTATCGAGCCTTGCTACTGCATTGAACAATGTCAGCAAGGTTGGTTCATATCTTGGCGGTATCACCGGCAGATTGAACTCTCAGGAAGAACTGTTGAAATCGCAGATTACGAATTACAATGCTGCTATTTCGAGAATCGAGGATGCTGACGTTGCAATCGAACAGCTTGAGTTAATCAAAGCACAGTTCTTGCAGCAAGCTTCGTTGATTTCATTGGCACAGGCTAACCAAAATCCGCAGTCCTACCTGCAGTTATTTCGTTAGTAGTTTTTTTTAACAACAGAAACACGGGCGGGTTAATACCCGCCTTTTCTGTTTAATTATAGACATTAAGTTGGCTTTATTTAATATACTGTTAAAGTTTTTATAATTTATACCGAATATAATTAAATGGAAGAACTGTGTTTTTGATAAACTAATTATGTATTACAAAAGTGTAATTATGTATTATTACATATAGTTATAGTAAATGTCAAGAAGTCTGTCAGTAAAAATATCAATTTGAAGAATTTATTATTTGTATAAGGCATAGTTTTTGTAAAAGTTAGATAGTTTGAACTGGAAGCTCATTAAAAATTAATAAAACGAGGTTAATATATGGCATCAGCAATGCCCGCATCAGTAAAACAAATGGCAGCAAGCAAAGCCTACGGAATGAAATCCGATGGCAAAGTGCCATCCTATCTTGAACAGGAAGTTATGTCCTGGAGCAAGGAGAAAATCATTCTCAAGATGTACGATTTGTTTGTTGTTAGCTGTAAGCGTGGAGATGTGCCGAAAATGAGCAGGGTATTGGTTGAATTAATGGGCTCCCTGAATTTCGAATATGAAGAAACGGCAACGAGGCTTTACCGCCTCTATGAGTATTGCCAGAGGTGTATTTTTCAGCGGAGGTTGGATGAGGCTCTGAATATTATTCAGGAACTACGGAGTTCATGGGCAAAGGCATTTAATTTAGAATAAAAAAAGAAAGTACTTTATGTCGGATTTATTATCATTATTACAGAGTGCAAGTTCATCATCACAGAGCACAAGCAGTATGTCACAGCTTGACCTGATGGTGTCTGCATACCGCAAGACCCAGCAGCCGAAAATTGACGCTCTGAACACAAAGAAACAGACTCTTCAGAAACGTCAGACATTCTTCAATACACTTAATTCGAAACTGAGCACATTAATCGGCAATATTGATACCTTTACGGCAAGTAATGCCGCTTCCAAATTTATTACCAGGTCAATAACTTCATCCGATTCGACAGTGCTGACAGCGACTGCATCATCAACGGCAAATATTGGGGTAAATTCGGTTAAGGTGGACAGGCTTGCAACCGGCGACCTGCTTATTTCCGACAGAATGACACTTGCAGGGACAACATCCCTGGCTCCTAATACATATTCTTTCACCATTAACGGAGTAACAGGCAATGTAACACTTGACGCCGCTGATGATACGAATGAAGAAGTAATGCAAAAGCTTGCTTCGGCTATCAACAATACAACAAATATCGGAGTAACTGCTTCGTACATCAAAGTTGATTCAACTTATGGAAAATTTACTTTAACTTCATCGGATACCGGAGCGGTAAACGACATTGATTTTACCGATTCTGCAGTTCTGACTGCTTTTGGTATTACCAATGCGGCACTCAATCCGCACACTGCAACAAGGACTGTGGCAACCGAGTTGACAGCGGGATTCCAAACTGCAAATTATAATGATTTGGATGCAAAGGTTCAGATAAACGGTGTGAATATTTACAGAGCGAGTAACACTATTAATGACGCCCTTACGGGATTAACCATTAATTTACTTAAGCCGCAGAATGTGGCTGACCAGGCTGTTACGATGACCACAAGTGTTGACAGTGCGGCTGTCGAGAACCTGATACAGCCTATACTTAACACTTATAACGATATATTAAAATTTTTAAAGCAGGATTCATCTATTTTACGAAGCGATGCTTCGATAAGCAATTTGTATTCAAAAATAAGGCTTTTGGTTTCGGATGAAGTAACAACCGTTAATCCGGGCGACCCGAAATATCTTACGGATATCGGAATAAAAATAGGTTCGGACGGGACACTGACTATTGGTGACAAGAACAGGCTCCTTGAACTTCTCAAGGCTGACCCCCAGAAAGTTTCAAATCTGTTTACATCCGGCGACAGCTTTGTTGCTAAGTTGAACAGCACGATTTCAAACCTGACCGGTGCCGATGGACTAATACCCGCGAGGACAAAATCGCTTAGCCAGCAGATTGATTCGACAACGAAAAAGACAGCGGATGTTCAGAAAAATATAGATAAGCAGGCTGATATATTAAGACAGCAATATACCAATATGCTATCTTTATTTTACCAGGCGCAGTCACAGTATAATTTACTCAGCACATTTTAAGTCGGCTGAGATTGAAATAATTAATGAAAAACAATTTAAAATATGGAGGTTGATATGGTAAACACATTGCAGGAGGCACAGAGGGTTTCGTCTTCGGGCAGTGAAAAATTACCCGAAATCGTCCCTATTAAACAGGCAGTAAAGCCTGAACAGACAGCTCAAAGCGAGGAAACGCAAAAAAGCATTAAAAAGGATACCGGTACAAATAAGGCTGATTTTTCCAAGCTTAGAGACAGGCTGCAGGAAATTCTTAACGAAGATAATCTTTATATTAAATTCGATAAGGATAAGGACACCGATAAGATGATTCTTAAAATCATCAACAATGAAACTAAGGAGGTTGTTCAGCAAATTCCTCCTGAACTATCATTAAAGATTGCACGATATATAGCAGGAATGTTTGATAATGTAAATATAACAAACTTTCAGGCTTGATATGTTCGATATCGAGGAGGTGTTAGATAAAATAGAAAGGAATACCGATAAGATAGCAGACATACTCGCTATTAAGGGAAGTCTCGATATTGAGAAGATAAAAGAGTTGTCAAAACTATATGATACCAGGCAGGAAATGCTCGATGGATTGAAAGGGTGGTATAAAACCGAAGAGGCAAAAGAATATTTTAAGAAAAACCAAAATTCATTCGATAAGAGAATTACAACAATAACCGTGAAAGACAAAAAGCAGTTGGATAATATAGAGAAAAGAGCTAACGATTTGAAATCGAAACTTAAAGAAATGAGAAAACAAAAGTCAGTGTTAATATATTCGAAGGAGAGTTGAAATGAGTATTGAACCCATAAAAATTGAAACCAATATCAAACCTATTGACGATACGAGTGCAAAATTACAAACAACCAAAGCTAACCAGCCGGCTGAGACTCAAGCCGTGAAGCCTACGGATACATTGTCTATATCGGAAGATGTAAAGAACATAAGCCCAATCATGGCTAATATAAATTCTGACGTTTATAACAAACCGGAAGTACTCCGTGAAGTTGCAATGAAACTAATGCAGGAACTTTATTCTGAGGACAGTGGAACAAAAGTCTGAACCTCAGATTTAACTGGAATTCCAAATTGGAAATAGGATATAGAGTATTAAATATTTGATTGTGTAATTCTGAATTTATTTCATAATTCAAAGCCCCAAACCCACATTAATCACAAGAATCACAAAACCCACAATTCAAACATAAATAATCACAAAACGGATTAAATATGTTGGAAATAAAATAAATATTTAACTATTGTTTTTATTTACTGTATTTTTTTGTAAGTTAATACAGGCAATAATAGGAACTGCATTTGATATGAGGTGGGAGATGACAAGAACCCTGAACAAAGTTCTATTGGTGGGGAATGTTGGAAAGGACCCTGAGCTAAGATATACATCCGGAGGCATACCGGTTGTAACATTCAGAATGGCAACCACAGATGTGTGGAGAGATAAGGACAGTAATCTTCAGGAACATACGGACTGGCACACAATTACAGCCTGGAGAGGTTTAGCGGAAGTAATTCAGAAGATAGTTAAAAAAGGTTCTAAGGTGTTTGTCGAGGGTAAACTTCAGACAAGAATCTTTGATGACAAATCGGGCCAGAGAAAGCAATTTGTCGAGATTCTTGCAGATAATATCCTTTTGCTTGAATATAAAAAATACTTAAAAGAAGAACATGAATTTAGTGAGGATTTGCAATTAAATGGCCATAAAAAGTATAACTCTCCTTTTGAGGACCCGATTACTGATACGGAATCATTAAGTAAAATAGGTGATTTGTCCTTCTGAGTGATATTAGTTATAAATAATATTTGAGCTAAATCGTTTCAAAGCCCATGCTGGGCTTTTTATTTTTTAATAATAAAGAGAATTAATGAAAGATACACGTTCTATTGAAATCAAAGTAGGCCTTGTTTCAATACTTGCCGTTATACTGTTTATTATTGGAATCACACTCGGGAGAGGACTTTATGTCACGGTGAATCCGGTTACTGTGAAAATCAGGTTTCCCAATTCAGGCAACATTCAGGTTTCTGCACCCGTGTTTGTTAATGGTGTAAGGCGGGGTTCGGTTGCATCTGTAAAAAATGACAACGGCTCCGTATTAGTTACAGCCGACCTGGATAATGTCAGTGAATTTAGAAAAGATGTTTCTGCACGCATATCAATTCTTGAAATAACAGGTGGAAAGAAAATTGAGATTTTCCCCGGAAAATTACCGGATAAATATAAAATCGGGGATGAAATCATTGGTAAGACTGCGGCTGATTTTGCAGACCTTGTTTATATGCTCGGAGAAATTGGTAATGACGGGATGCTTCTTATTAAGCGGCTCGACACGTTGTCTGTCTCGATTAACCGCATTATTTCGGATGAACAATTTATTAATAATCTCAAAAACACTATTGATAACACAGCTCAACTATCAGCGAATGCCAACAGGCTTCTAAGCGAGAATATTAAAAGCATTGAGCTGACTATTAATAATTTAAAATCTATAACATCCGAACTTAATGCAAGCATAAAAGAAAATACACCAAAAATTGACACACTCATTACCAAATTTGATTTGACACTTACCGACACACGGACATTGATTGCTCAGACCAATAAAACAATAGCAGAGGCTGAGTTAATTGTGAAAGACCTGAAAAACATGACTGACTCTGTCAGGTATGGCAGTGGTTTTGTGAACAAACTGATATATGATAAAGAATTCAGCGGGCGGATTGATTCAACAATAAACAACCTGTCGAAATTTATCGAACATGTTCAGCAGTACGGCATCAATGCGAACATCCGTCTTGGAGGAAGGCCCTGAGCCGTATTTACTTTATATAAACAATACCAAATTGTAATAATCGTTTCCTTTACTGTCATTCTGAGCAAAGCGAAGAATCTGTTTTTATTGTATTGAATCAAGTTTAGATTCTTCTCTCGATTCGGTTTGACTTAAATAAACTTTCATATTGTTTTAACACTGAAAAAAATATGTCACAGGGATATACGGAAATCACAGAAGAAATTTATTCATACATCAACGATAAATTTACATTGGAGGATGAATTCCTGAAAAATCTCCAGAAGGAAGCTTTGTCACTCGGCTTTCCCGATATAAGCATTTCACCACAGCAGGTGTCATTCCTTGGTTTTATACTTAAAACGATAAATGCAAAATATGTTCTGGAAATCGGCTCCCTTGCAGGTTATTCGGCTA
>JAKAKE010000138.1 GCA_021824625.1 Bacteroidota bacterium
AAGATTCTAATAATAAGTTTCATAGTCGGAATTGTGGGAGGTGTTTATGGAATCGGCGGAGGAGCTATAATGGCTCCCATCTTTGTTGCATTCTTTAGACTGCCTGTTTATACAGTTGCGGGTGCGGCACTAATGGGAACATTTATCACTTCAGTTGCAGGTGTGATTTACTATCAGATTCTTTCTAATTATTATCCCGGATTGTCCGTAGCACCTGACTGGCCGCTTGGATTCCTGTTCGGCATTGGCGGTTTTGCCGGTATGTACTGTGGTGCAAGATTGCAAAAATATGTATCACCGAAAATTATCAAATGGATACTCGGAATTTCTATAACTTCACTGGCTTTGAATTATATCAGGCTTATTTTTGAATTGTAAAGGAATATTAAATAAATGCAAACACAATCAAAATATAACATAAACCTTGATGTAAAATACAAACATCTCGAAAAGATTGATGTAAATTCAATCGTAAATGCAAATAAAGAGAAATGGTTTAACCAAACTCTTACTCAAGTGAATAATTCTTTAGTACGGCTTGGCATTCTCGAAGGTGAATTCCATTGGCACAAGCACGACAATGATGACGAATTTTTCTTTGTTATCGAGGGAATATTATTCATTGACCTCGAAGACAGAACAATAGAATTGAATCCCAACCAGGGTGTAACGATTCCTAAAGGAGTAATGCATAAACCGAGAGCTCCTCAGAAAGCAGTCGTACTGATGGTTGAAACTGTTGATATTAAACCGACAGGCGATTAATACTCATTTCAGGAATTTTAAAATATTATTTTGAGATATTAATAATATTAGTTAAATTTGCATTGTTAATATTATTAATATTGTTAATTTATGAGAATTATTATGACAAGAAATGAGATTCAGGATGTAAGAATGAGACGCTACTTCATTGATGCAGCCAAAGAACTGATTAAGGGTGAAGGTGTTGTGGTTGTAAGCACGAGGAATGTTGCAGAGAGGTCGGGCTATTCCTATGCAACTATTTATAACTATTTTAAAGATGTACGCGATTTAATATTTGCATGTGTTGAAGATTTTCAGCAGGAATGTAAAGAATATATTGAAAGCCAGGTCAAAGGTATTAAAGGAGCAAAGAAAAATATATCTTCTATTACAAATTCTTATATTAAATTCTTTTGTATGTACCCCGGAATATTTGAACTTTTCTTTTTAGAAAAACCAAAAGTGATTTCTACAAGGAAATCTAGTATTGAAAGCATTTATACTTTTTTTGATGATATGTTAGATGAAAGCTGGCAGTCTTTTGCTTCAGAAAAGAAAATTAGTCCTTTAAGACTTGAAACTATAAAGCAGGCTTATAAACTTGCAGTTCACGGTGAATTATTGTTTTTTATTAATAGACGTAACAATGAAACATTGGAATCGGTAACAAAGAGAATTGATGGTATTCTTAATTATTTTATTAAAAGGTGAAACAAAATTATGCTGATTAGTTTTAATTAGAATTGTGAAATTAATACAAATAGAAAATAGATGAATTATGTATTCAACATTCTTAAAGCATTCTCATAATCTTCAGGATTATTCATATTGTAAAATGTTCCGGGTTTGTAATCCGTATATTCTTTTTCAATGTCAATTATTTTAGCATCAATACTTTCGATAAGACTGAGAACTCTGCATTTTCTTTTTTTCTGTTCGTTATTTCTTGTTTCTTCTTCGGAAGATGATTCTATTAATTTTTCTATTTGTGGTAATAATTTCTTTCTGTATATACCGCACAATTGCTGAATATATCCATCTGCTCTTGTTACAACAACTTCCTTATCTTCTTTTTGTGAGATGATAAAATCAATCACATCCTTCGTAATAAATGGAATGTCACAGGATATGATAAAATTCAATTCGCTTTGGGAATGAATCAATCCGCTGTGTATTCCGCCAAGAGGACCGATTCCCTTTATTATATCTTCATAACATTTTAATCCGAGTGATTGATATTTCTCAGGTTCATTTGTAATTATAATAACATTCTGAAAAATTGATTTCATTAAATCACAAATATGTTCTATCACAGTCTGATTGCCGAATTTCAGGAATGATTTATCCTTACCCATTCGAGTGCTTTTTCCACCTGCCAGTATTTTACCTGTTATATCATTCTATATTCTACAATTTCTCCAGCAGTTAATTTATTTTTTTCGGCATCAAAAATTATCAGGCAGTTTGCATCGCTAAGGCTTGACATGTCGCCTGAAGACTGAGTACCACCAGCAGCTTTTCTGACAGTACATATATGAGCATTGAGTGTTGAGTGTTGAGTGTTGAGTGTTGAGTGTTGAGTGTTAAGTGTTGAGTGTTGAGTGTTGAGCGTTGAGTTATTAAAATCTGCAAAGCCGCGAACAAAGGTTTTTCTGTTGTCCTTTTTAGTTAAATCCTGTTCTAATTTTGCAATGAATCTTTTTTGCTGCTTATATTTATACATCTCGGAGATGAATGGTTTAATAAACAAATTAAAACTCACATAAGCAGAAACAGGATTACCGGGTAATCCAAAAAACAAAATGCTTTTTCCTGTTTTCTTATGAATGCAGAACAGTAGTGGCTTTCCGGGTTTCACTTTAACTTTCCAAAAAACAAGTTCAAAACCACAATCTTCAATTACATCCTTCAAATAATCATACTTTCCGACAGACACACCGCCTGTTGAAATTAAAATATCAATATCCCTTTCGAGAGCTTTGTTAATAGTGTCTTGGATTTGTGTTTTGTCATCTTTTACAATACCAAAATTAACAGGAATCATATTTAACTCTTTGATGAAAACACTCAAAGTATGAAGATTAGATGAACGGATCTGGTCATTTTGAGGAACTAAATTTATATCAATTAATTCGTCACCGGTTGCGAACAAACCAATCCTAAGCGGAGCAAACACCTTAATTTTATTTTTCCCACATGAGGCAATCAAAGGAATATTATTCGTTTTTATCAATGTGCCTGAGTGAACTGCAACTATACCTTTTTTTATGTCTTCTCCTTTGAACCGTACATCATTTCCTTTCTTTAAGGTGATGTTATCTTTCAATTTAATTCTAGTAGATTCAATTATGACATCTTCGATGGGTATTATAGTATCGGCTCCAGGCGGTAGTTTAGCACCTGTCATAATTGAAACTGAAGTGTTTATATTAACGTTATATTCCTGATAATTTCCGGCGGATATTTCTCCTATAATTTCCCATTCTCTTAATTCATTATTAAATTTAACAGCATAACCATCCATCTGGGAGTTGTCGAATGGAGGCATATCAATATCAGAAACAATGTCTTCAGCAAGCAAATAATTCACAGATTCGAGTATGTCAATTTCAATAATCGAAGGCTTTAATAATTTGAAATGCTCTTTTATAATATCAAATGCTTCTTCATAAGTTAAAATACTATTCATCAGTCAACACCTCAATATCATCATTTACACTAATTTCACCACCCTTGATAACTCTTGCGAAAACACCTTCATCAGGCATGATACAATTTCCGGCAGATTCATAAATCGCACACCTGTTATGACATTCCTTACCGATTTGTGTTATTTCAAGAATAGAGTTAATACCGATTTTTAACTTTGTTCCGATAAATATATTTTTAAAATCAATAAATTCTGTTGTGAGATTTTCAGCAAATATTCCTGGGCGAAGTTTTATTGTTGTTGATTTTTTCATATTATTTATACTCTCCAAAGCGAGTAATGAAATCTGCCTGTGACTGCCGTCTGCATGTATATCGCCATCAATTCCCCGATTTGTAATCAGCATTGCAGATTTAATATTCGACTTTGGAATACCTCTTTTTTCGCTAATCGAAATAGCAGCTATTCTCCCTTTATTATTTTTTGTAAATTCCACTCTTTCCGCCCGTTTTAGAAATGAGTTCAATGTCAGTTATTTGTATTGATTTGTCAACACTTTTGCACATATCATATATTGTCAATGCCGTAACAGAAGCCGCTGTCATAGCTTCCATTTCTACTCCGGTAGTGCTTTCGGTTTTAACAACTGATTCTATTTCAATGATATTTTCATTATCGTTCATATTAAATATAATGTCAATATTGCTTATGAATATATTGTGACATAGTGGGATTAATTCAGATGTTTTCTTTGCAGCTTGTATCCCTGCAATTTTAGCTGCAGACAAAACATCACCCTTACTTATATTATTTTCCTTCACTATTTTATAAGCCTTTTCACCAAGTAAAACCTTAGCCTTTGCTTGAGCCGTTCTCAATGTTTTTTGTTTACTTGTAACATCAACCATTCTTGCTTTGCCATATTTATCGGTGTGCGATAATTTCGCCATTTATCCTCCAAGAGAAATAATATTATTATTCTTCAATTGTATCAATTCTTCAATCTCAGGGTGTGCATAATCTTTTTCAAGCAAGGCTTTGCTGATTGAATCAGCGATTTGCTCATCCGTATAACCGTCTCGTATTAATTTGAGTAAATCAATTTCGGTTTTATGAGGAGAAAAAAGACATAGTTTTAATTTGCCATCAGAAGTAATTCTCAATCTATTGCACAACTCGCAGAAATGGTCTGATATTGGACTAATAAAACTTATCTTCGCTTTTGTATCAATAATACAATAATCCTTTGCAACATTCATAGAATTTGATTCAAATGGGAGTAATTTATAACTTTGGGATATTGTATTAATCAATTCCTTGGATGAGATAAAACCATCTTTGTCATATCCATTATTTGAAAAAGGCATATATTCAATGAATCGTATATTTCTGCTTGTCCTTATAGAATACTCAATGAAATCAGATATTTCATCATCATTAACACGGCGGATTATAACTGTATTAATTTTTGTATTTTGGAAACCTTCGCTTTCAGCTTCATCAATTGTTTGTAGTACTTTTGATAATTCATTTTTACCCGTAATCTGAGAATATATCTGATGCTTAAGTGAATCGAGACTGAAATTGAACCTGTCCAATCCCAATTCTTTGAGCTTCTTCAATTTCCCGTTCAATAAGGTTCCGTTTGTAGTAACTGCAAGTTCAAATTGATATTCATTTTTCTGAACAGATAATCCTTCAAACAATTCAATAATATTTTTCCTTGCAAAAGGCTCACCACCTGTAAGCCTGATTTTGGAAAACTCAAATTGCTTAATAAAAAGCCTTGTTAATCTTATAATTTCCTGATTTGTCAAACTGTCCTTGCTTAAATTCAACTCCGATGAAACAGGATTGCAATACAAACAATGCAGATTACATTTATCACTGACAGACAGCCTCAGGTAATTATGAGTGCGATTATATTTATCAATTAATTTCATTCGGGAAATTTAAAAAAATAGTTACAAATGATAAATATCAATTCATATTCGAATCAATAATGACATAATGTGAAAAGAATATCAAGGTAAAATAAAAAATTAATACAGAGAATACAAATAGATAGGATTTTAATCGTTAAATTTTCTATTTATTCTGTTATAATAACTAAATGATAAATTATAATAAAATTTAATGCTAATACAAGAATTCTAAAATTAATTCCTAAAACAAGTAAACAAAGTCAATATTTTCCTAATTAAATTTTGTAAATTATCATGATTTTATGTAGTTTTATTATCAATAAATAATTATTTGGTGAAAAATTATGAAAATCAAACTCAACTTTTTAATTCTCGCAATATCCTTAATACTCACTGTAGCTTGTAAAGAAAATGGAACCGAGCCAAACAATGCTTCCGATTTTATTGTATCTCCTAAAATATTATCCCTTACAAATAAGGAACCTGGTTATATATGGCTGTCATTAAATGAACCAAAGCCATTTAATTGGATAATAACCAAATATCCTGATTGGTTGAATGTTTGGGATGAATCAGGAAACTCATCAGGAGAACCGGCTAAATTGAGGTTTTCAGGCAATCTCGATCCAATTAAACCACAAACTCTGGAGGGAATAGTAGAAATAACTGTACCTGGCCACGGAACATTTAATTTATCTGTCATACTCGCAATAAATGACAACCCGCACTGTGTAGTAACACCATCCGAAATATCTTTGAGCAATTATAATTATACAGGTACATTCCAAATCAAAAACGATGGGGGTGGTTTATTAGAGTGGAGAATTGAATCAAACAATCCGGGGTTGAGTTATTCATTGGATTCTGGTTCTGTTAAATATAATCAATCGGCAAGTGTTAGTGTATATTTGAACAAGTTAAAGTTTAAACCCGGTTCATATATTGAATACGCGAGTATAATTTCTAACTCCGATACATTGGAAATTACATTAAGAATATCAATAAGTGTTATTGAAGACTTTAGGTTTCCCAGAGATATTCAGATTACTAATTTTACTAATGATACATCATTTTATTTGTCAAATTATGGTAATAACGATGTAAATTGGGAATTAACCGGATTACCAAACTATGTTACCCTTATGCCTAACAGCGGTAAATTAACAGGAGGTGATTCAATAAAAATAAATTTATCAGTATTGAGAAATCAGTTGGAATCAGGCACATATACCTCTCAGGTGAATGTAAATTATAATAACAATAATTCAATTATCAATCTATCAATATCACATTTTAAAGAAGAAAAGATATTTTTAAACTATGATATTGTAGATGCCAAATTTATGCGTCAATCAGATTTAATTGTTTTTGCGGTTAAGAATACAAACCGCCTTTTGATAGTTGACCTAAATGGAAATGTTGTAAATACAATTAATCTGACATATCTGCCGCTTTGTTTGTCTAATATTTGCAATGACAGAATTGCAGTAGCTCATTCGGGGAAATTTTCAGTGGTCAATCTTTCATCATTATCTGTTGAGAATGTTTTCTCAATTTCTTGCGATCCTAATTCTTTGATTCTTGCACCAAATAATTGGGTTTATGCTTCTCCTCAGGAAGACCAATGGGAATCAATAAGGTGTGTAGATTTATCAACCGGCAACGAAAGCCCTAACTCAAACTGGGACTTATATGCCGGTTCTAAATTCATACTTCATACATCAGGGAAATACATATATAGTATTACGATGGGTTTAAGCCCCCAAGATATGGAAAAATTTGATATTTCTGCTGGTCCAGTAAAATCATTGTATGATAGCCCATATCATGGTGATTTTGCAATGGGCTCGGAATTCTGGATGTCTGAAGAAGGAACAAGAATTTTTACAAGTTCAGGCAATGTTTTTAAATCCGATGAAATAAAGTCAGATGATATGATATACAATGGTAATATGGGATTCAATTCGCTTCATAGCTTAAATCAAAATTCGGACAAAAACATTATTGCTATTGGTTATAATACTATTAAAAACTATGACCCTGATATGACTTATATGAGTATAATGGATAATAACACTTACAATGTAATTAAAACAATTAGAGTGCCGTCATATTATCTTTATGACCCAAATAGTAGTAAAAAATATGTCATTAAGGAATCTTTTTGTAGATATTTGTTTATTAGTTCTGATGGAAATAAAGCTTTTCTCGTTTTAAATCCGTTCGGTAATGAATATTATGGCAGCGTTCCGAAAACAAATTGGGCTTACGTAATAATGAATATTAAATAAGAAATTTATATCTTTTTGAATGGAGGTATTTATGTTTATGCGTTTATTCCGTCATTTGTATCTGTTAATCACATTGTTTATTGTAATATTAACATTTCCCTTGTTTTCACAAACGAATAAAACTTTAGCAGATGACCCTGCAAAGCCTTCAAGTTTTGTGAGACTTGTATTCATCCATCATTCTACTGGTGGTAACTGGCTGTCAGATAATTGGGGAGGATTAGCAAAAACACTATTTCAAAATAATTATTATGTCAGCGATGTCTGCTATGGATGGGGAAGAAACAGCATCGGGGACAGGACTGATATAGGAAACTGGTGGGAATGGTTCAGAGACCCGGAGTATTCCCCGGCATATTTGCATGACATTTACACCGTTGACCAGGCTGATGAACAATATGGCGGGTATGAAAGAAATATATGTAATCCCGACCCTTTGGGTGAAAATAAAGTAATTATGTTCAAGTCCTGTTTCCCCAATTCTGCATTAGGAGGTAATCCCAATGACCCGGTTCCATCTATTGATAACAATCCCATGAAACGTGAAGGAGCCGGTTCTGAAAGTTATACCATTGCAAATGCAAAAGGTATATATATTGACCTTCTCGAATATTTTAAGAAGAAACAGGATAAACTTTTCATAGTAATTACGGCTCCGCCGCTTTCAGACCCGACTTATGCAGATAATGCAAGGGCTTTCAATCTTTGGCTTGTTAATGACTGGCTCACAGGTTATCCTCACTCAAACGTATTCGTTTTTGATTTTTATAATTGCCTCACAACTAATGGCGGAAGTATTGAATCAAATGACCTTGGAGACGAAAGCGGTAATCATCACAGATGGTGGAATGGAGCTGTTCAACACACATTTGACGGGAGCAGCAATACTCTTGCATACCCGAGTGATAATGGAAATGATGACCATCCCAATCCTGTCGGAAATGAAAAAACAACATCGGAATATGTTCCTTTGCTCAACGTAGCTTATAACAGGTGGATAAAATCCATTACAAAAGTTGACGAAATGAATTCTAATTTAGAGTTTCCGGTTTTTAAGATTTCTCCTTCACCTTCAAAAGAGAATTGTATGATTAACTATAATCTTCCGGGAAATTCTTATTTGAAAATTGAAGTTTTTAATTCAATTGGTATAATCATTGATAAAATTACTTTTAATGAAGTTTCTCAATCAGGGAATTATTCTTATAACAATTCATTATTGAATAATGGGGAATATTTCCTGAAATTCAGTACATCATGGGGAATTGCAGTTGTCCCAATGATTGTTGTAAAGTGATATTTAGATAAATGATTATTGGCTGAAATAGACATTATAAGAATTGGGTGTTGTATATCAGTCGGGGCGAGAGGATTCGAACCTCCGACTTCCTGGTCCCAAACCAGGCACGCTAACCGGACTGCGCCACGCCCCGAAATTTTTAAGGATTACAAAATTGCACAATTTTTTTAGAATTATCAAATATTGTCGCTTTTTGCTGTCTGCATTGCTATACGTTTGTCTCTACGGTTCTTTGCCAATTCACGCAAATCAACAATCTTGTCGGCTTCGTCAACGATTTCAACACCAAGTATTGTTTCAAGCACATCTTCCATCGTAAGCAATCCCTCAACACCTCCATACTCATCTACTACTACAAAAAGATGCTGCCTCGCTTCGAGAAATTTTTCAAGAGCTTTATCCAACTCGGCATTTTCAGGTATGAAGTGAACCTTGCGTGCAAAATCTCTTAATTGCTTTGTCGTGTTTCCATTATATGCGGCATAAAGCAAATCCTTTGACATTACATATCCGACAACACCATCATCGAGAGATTCACCTTCCCAAACCGGAAATCGTGAATATATTCGCATTTCAGGAAGATTAACAATATCTGCGACAGTTTTATCGGCTTCACTGCTAAATACAACAGTTCGTGGAGTCATAACATCTGAAACAAGCACCTCGCTGAAATTCATTATGTTTTTCAATATACGATATTCATCTTTATCAATCGAACCCTCCTGGCGTGCAGACTCTACGAGTGCTGTCAACTCCTCGCGTGATGCTTCCTCATTTGTTTTACCCCCGATTTTGGTGACTATAAATCTTGTAATTTTTATCAGAGGATTTGTAATCACTGCAAGCAGGTAAAGCAACCCGGAGAATGGTACAGCGAGATTGTCCGCGTATCTCCTTCCGAAAGCAAATAACAGGGTTCTCAGAAAAAAAGTTATATTGAAAAGGATAATAAAACCAACGATGGCTAAAAACCAGTTCTGATAGTATTTTTGAATCAGTAATCCAAATAAAACAAAAGAAATGGTATAAAACAGATTTTCAAGGACAAAATACCCATTGATGATATTTTCAATATGGCTTCTTAGATAATGAAGCCTTTGAAAAGGTTTATTTTTATTTCCAATAATATCATTTATTGTTTCCTGGGAAAAAGAAGTTATAATGGCTGAAACCAATGCAATAAAAGCTCCTGTAAGTATTGATACTCCAATGAATAAAAATTCCATTGAATCGAAATTGTTTTCCCTTTAGTTTTACATACTTTTTAAATATACGAAATAAAAATGAATTTAATTGACTTATTGATGAATGATATATTATTTGTTCCCCACATTTATTAGCAAGCTGGTGTTGAAATATAGTTCAAAAGATTCTTTGGTTTCAGGGTCAATAGCCTTAAATACATCAATGGGGTCACCATCGAAATTTGTGAAAGATTTCTCACTGGCTTGGAGATTGTAAATATAAATCAGGAAATATTCTTCATTAGATGAAATAATAAGAAATGCGGATTCTTTGGATTTCCCATCGCCGGATTCGATAACAGAATTAAGCAGCCTGTCCATTAAGTATTCATGATAAGATGCTTTAGCTGAATCTCCAAGTGCAGAGTAAGCATAATAGCAGACATAGTGTGAATACATATCAACGTATTCTTTTTGGAGAACAGAATCTGCTGATTTGATAGCTTTTTGATATTCTTTAGTGTTTAATGCTTTAATCATTCTATTTCTAATAGAATCAAGGCCGGCGTTTGAAAATTTAAAATCTTTTGACTGAGTATAGCTCATTCTCAAATCAAAAAAATCAATATCTTTAATACCTCTTTTTACTTTTTGGAGTAAATTTTCATATTTAGGTAGTTTTGAAAAATCCGGCTTCTTAGTCTGAACAGCCATTAAGTTCAGACTAATAAAAAATAAAAATAAAACCAGGCTTAAAACAAATATTTTTCTCATCATTCACTTTTCATTATTAATTATTCACTAATTTCAGCGGAGAGGGTGGGATTCGAACCCACGGACCCGCAAGCGAGTCAACGGTTTTCGAGACCGCCCGATTCAACCACTCTCGCACCTCTCCGAAATAATCCAGAAGCATCAAGCTTATAAATTTTTTTATAATTGTAATAAAGTAAAATACTCTACGTTTAATGTCAGATTAATATGATACTAAATATTGTGTATCCATAAATTTATACGAAATTAACAAATTATATTTTATGGTATATGGCTTTTTGAGTAATATCATTTTGTTATGGTTTGTTTTAGAAATAAATAAAATTTCGATAATAATATTTTTCGGATAATTTTCCGTAATAAAAAAGCTGATATTTTATTTTTAATTTGGCGGTGATTTTATGCAATATTTTATCTTTGTGATAGCTCAAGTGAAAAAGTATTTTATTTTATTGGTTTACACGTTTTTATCATTGTTCATAATAATATCATGCAAAGATAATACTGACAATCCTGTTGATATTAAATATACAAATGAAGGAAAAACTTCAATTGTAATAATCGTAGAAACTTTGCAGGTATTAGGTTATGAAACTTTAAGCGGATTTGAACTTTATAGAAACGAAATTATTCCGATTTTTTCCGAATTGTTTAAAGTTCCTGAATCAGAATTAGAAGGTTTATCATTAAATGATATAGTTGATAAATATGGTGAGGAGTGGCAGATTAGAGAGATTGCCGAAGCGGCAAAGAAAAAGTATGATAAAATTATAACAATGACCGATAGCATGGCATCGTGCAATAATTTTCTTGATTCGATTAAATACTTATCGAACAATGGATATTATATTGACGTTATTTTCAGCCTTCATGGGAGTTCAAATTCTGTAAGATTTTATGATAAATCTGTTAATATTTCTGAATTAACACAAAAGATAAAATCAAATAATGTTAAAATAAGAGTAATTTATCAGACATGCTGCACAGGAAAAGAAATGATAGATGATTGGGAGAAAATAGATGTTTTGGCTGTTAATGGTGCCGTGGGTTTAAATGGTATCAACTTATTTTCTCCTCAATACTTTTTGGAAGAATGGACAAACGGAAAAACTTATGAAGAATCCGTTTACATTGCATTTAATAAAGATATTGAAAAAGTCAAATCCTATAATTCTACCGTTCCGGTCATAGAATATCTATTGACAGATGAAACTATTACGAACAGCCGCCAGTTTGTTGGGGGTTTGGATAAAAAAATTCTTTGGAACAATTTTCCAATTTACCAGGCATTAAATTTCGGGAATGAATGGAAAAATTTACATTTTTAATTTACCTGATTATTTTTACATTTGGCGCGGTTACCAAATCCGAAACGACAAAAGACCATGCCGTAATGGTTACTGTTACAACTGATACTATTCCTTCGCCAAGAATAAAATTATCTTTTCCTTTGGATACAGCTATCGAATATACAATTTACAGGAAATACATTTTGGATGATGACTGGGGAGAGCCTGCGGCTCTGCTCCCCGGGACAGCTACAGAATTTGTTGATTCAAACATAAGGACAGGCAGAGGTTTTGAATATAAAGTTAAGAAGAAGTTGGCCGGCTTCGATGCTTTCTTTTATACTTATGCCGGGATTGATGTCCCGCAAACAGAATATCGGGGAATAGCCCTTCTGCTTATTGATTCCACTGTTTCTGCTTTGATGGGAAATGAATTATCAGTTTATGAAAATGATTTGATTACAGACGGATGGATTGTGCATAAACACTTTGTACCAAGGGCAGAAAAATTCAATCCACAAGCTGTTGTAAGAGTCAAAAAGATAATAACAGATGAATATAATTTGTATAATAATGAAATAAAAGCTATTATTCTTCTCGGTAGAGTGCCTGTGCCATATTCTGGAGATGCCGCAGTTGACGAGCATGACCCCGACCACAGGGGAGCCTGGCCCGCAGACTTGTACTATGGCGAAATTGACGGCTTATGGACTGACAATAAAATAAATGAAACAAGACCCGACAGGGATGAAAATAAAAATGTCCCTGGTGACGGCAAGTTTGACCAGGTTAGCATCCCTTCAGATGTTGATATTCCTGTCGGCAGAATTGATTTTTACAATCTACCGGGGATGTCCCTAAGTGAAGTTGAACTACTCAAGCGTTATCTCGACAAAAACCACAAGTTCCGTCATAAGCTCATTAGTATTGATGACAGGTGCCTGATTGACGACAGGTTTGGCATGTATAGTAATGAGGCTTTCGCCGCAAATGCATGGATGAATTTCGCCGCATTAGAAGGGCCCGCTCAGATTGATTCAGGTTCATACATAAAAGATATGGCAAATAAATCCTATTTATGGTCCTATGGCTGTAATTCCGGTGGTTATACATCTGTACTTAGGGTTGCATACGTTCCTGAATTTAACACTTTACAATACAATAGTATTTTCACAATACTATTCGGCTCATATCTCGGAGACTGGGATTCAGAAGATAATATAATGCGCGTGGCGATTGCTTCGGAGCCATCCATACTGACCTGCTGCTGGTCGAGCCGCCCGTTCTGGCAGTTCCAGCATATGAGCCTCGGAGAAACAATTGGATTTTCGACACTGTTATCACAGAATAATCAATATTTATATGAAACCTCCGGTTTGTATGGTTACAGGCTCATTCACATTGCTTTGATGGGTGACCCAACCTTGAAAATGCAATATGTCGCCCCCCCCTCTAATCTTATTATTTTGTCTTCAACAATTAGCCCTGATTCTCAATATATTAACATGAAATGGGACAGGCCGGTTGACTCCGATATTATCGGATATAATATTTATCGTACCGACAGCTTAAATACAAAATTTGAAAAACTAAATTCATTTCCGGTTAACGATACTTATTTCACAGACTATAATCCGATCTATGGGAAAAATATATATATGGTTAGAGCCGTAAAGAACCAACATTCAGCAAGCGGTAATTACTTCAACTTAAGCCAGGGGATTATTGCTGAGACTGATCTGCCGAAAATCAATTTTACAATGATGACAGCACCTGTTTTTAATGTGTATCCGAACCCTGTATCGGAGCGGGTTTACATAGCTTTTCTCCAGCAGGTAACTACAAGATTTACCTTAGGTATATATGACATGAGCGGTAGATTAATCAGAATCATTGGAGCAGGTAGAATCCCTCCCGGCAGATATTTATATACATGGGACCTCCATGACATCAACCGGGTAAAGGTAACAACAGGTATTTATTTCATTAAATTCAGTACAAATGAGGGAACAACAGTTACGAAGGTTTTTGTTTATTGAGATTTTTTTTATTTCAATTGAATGAATAGCCACTATCTTCAGATAGTGAAGGTATAATACCCGATTCCGACTTTAGTCACTTATTCCGGTGAGGGGATAAATCCCTATTTGAGGCGTTAAACAACACCACTACTTAAAAGTAGCGGCTATTCATCTATTATATAATCAATGTGTCATTAACAGTTTGTCGAAGTGTGATATCCACACTTATCCTGTAATTATCTTCTTCTGCAAAGCTTTTTTCTTCAATGATTTTTCGACAAATATTTCTTCATTTGTGAATGGATTTATTCCTGTATAATACATAAGAGTCGAATATGTTGATGGAGTGGGTGTGAAAATCTGCACCTGCTCGGGATTCAGCTTCAATTCTTTTTTTACAAACTCCTTCATTCTAATCATATCTTTCAATTCACAACCCGGATGTGCCGCTATAAAATAATAAGTCAGAAATTGTTTCATATCGAATTTTTTATTTAAAGAATAAAATTCGTTCTTGAATTTCCGAAGGCTGGAAGCTGTAGTTTTACCCATCAACTTCAATACTTTTTCTTCAGAATGTTCGGGAGCTATTTTCATTTGTCCTGAAACATGATGATTGATAACTTCATTTAAATATTTCTTCCCTGATTCACTGTCTTCAAGAACAAGGTCATACCTTATACCCGAACCAATAAATACTTTTTTAATTCCTGTTATTGCCCTCAGCTTCTTCAACAATTCAATTTGGCTTGAATGGCTGATTCTCATTTTTTCGCAGAGTTCGGGATTAGTGCATTTCTTATTCTTACAACTTCCTTTATCGCTTTGGATTGCACATTCCATCCTCCACATGTTTGCTGTAGGGCCGCCGATATCATTTATATATCCTTTGAAATCCACATGATGGGTCAACTTTTCCGCTTCTTTCAGGATTGACCGCCCGCTTCTGCTCCTAACCCTGCGTCCCTGATGCACAGCTATACTGCAGAAATTGCAATCGGCAAAACATCCCTGATGTGATATAATTGAAAACTGTATTGTTTCAAGTGCGGGAACTTTGCCTTGCTTTGCATAGTATGGGTGAACTTTTCTTTCATATCCTAAATCATAGATTTTATCCAACTCTTTTTCTGTTAAATGAAAGTTCGGAGGATTCTGAATAAGATAGCGTGTGTCCTGTTTTTGGTTTAAACCTTTTGCATTCAGAGGGTCATTGTTTTTGTAAAATGTATTAAACATTTCTATGAATTTCATTTTATCTTTATTGACATCTTCATAAGAAGGGAGTTCAATAAATCCTCCCTTCATTTCTTTTGAAGCATAACATATTCCTCTGATGTTTTTGTAATCATTTTTATTCTTGATTGAACCGGCAATTTCGAGGATTGTCTTTTCGCCCATTCCATATACAAGAATATCTGCTTTTGAATCGAACAGGATTGAACGTCTTATAGAATCCGACCAGTAATCATAATGTGCTATTCTTCTCAGGCTTGATTCTATGCCGCCGATAATTATCGGCTTTGTGTTTTTGAAATATTTCTTAATGAGGTTAACATAGCTAATAACAGCTCTGTCAGGCCTGCGGCTGTTGACACCACCGGGTGTAAGGTCATCCTTCTTTTTCTTTTTCATTAAGGCAGTATAATTTGCGACCATCGAATCAACGCAACCGGCACTTACGCCCCAGAACAAATTCGGTTCGCCGAGTCTTGTTATATCCAGGTGAGAATCAATATCGGGCTGTGAAATAATTCCAACTTTGTAACCTGCATCAATTAGAACTTTGCCAATAACGGCAGAACCATCATAAGGGCTATCTATATATACATCGCCTGAAACGAGAATTACATCAAGTGAATCCCATGCGAGTTTTATTAGTTCTTCTTTTGTTGTAGGCAAAAACATTATTTGCCTTTCGCAGGGATTACATCCACTCTTACTGAATTTTGAAGGTCAAATATCCTGCTCGACACAGAATTTATATCATCAATCCCGGGTTTATTATATAAATCGAGAAGCGAATAAAATCTTTCAGGTTCATTCCAGAATAATGCCTGAGTGGCTACTATATCAGCTATACCCTGTGAATATTGCAATTCGTTTGCAAATTGTGTTCTCACCTGGTTCTTGGATTTTTGCAGTTCTTTCCCTGATGCTCCTTTAATTCTGACTTTCTCTGTTTCCCCGATTATCCCTTCATATAACATTTCAGCAGTAATTTTCGGGTTACTTGCAAAAGCATAGCAAATAAGAAGGGAACTGTGTTCACGCTGTTCAATATATGCACCGGCTTGCGAAGCAATTTTCTTTTGTTGAATGAGTGATTTATAAAGTCTCGAACTTCTTCCCGAACCAATAATATTTGATAATGTATCTGTAATAAAAATTTCATTATCTAAAAATCCTTCGCAGTGAAATGCTGCAAATACTGCCGGAAGAGGAACATTGTCTTTGTACGAAACATGCTTCTTTCCTAATCTGAAAGAATTTTTAAAAGATACTTCAGGTTTTGCTTTATGAGATGGTTCAATGTTCGAAAAATATTTTTTTATTTTCTCTTCAGAATCATTATTTATATTTCCGCAAATAACAAGGCAGGCATTGTCCGGCTTATAATGAATATTATGAAATTCCCTTGCCTCTCCGAGTGTTACTGATTGAACGTGTTCCTTAGACCCATACACTTCCCATGAATATGAACTTCTATTGGAATATGCTGCTTTACTGAGTTTATCATGCCAGCTTCCGTAAGGCTGTTCTTCGACATTTTGCTTGATTTCCTCAACAACAACCTTCTTTTGATTCTCCAAAGCATGAGATAAAACATGAAAATTCTTGAGTCTGTCAGACTCTAACCACAAACCAAGTTCAAGCTGGTGTGCCGGCAGTGTCATATAATAAGCTGTCAAATCATAAGTTGTGTATGCGTTATTCGTGCCGCCTGCCGAGGAACAATACTTATCAAATTCACCTTTTTTCACATTCTTGGTCCCCTCGAACATCAAATGTTCAAAAAGGTGTGCCATGCCTGTTCTGCGGCTATTTTCGTTTTTTGAACCAACTTTATAAGCAAGATGAACAGTAACGACAGAATGCTCTTTCCGTTTTACAAGAACCACCTGAAGCCCATTATCGAGAATGAGTTTTTTCATCGGTATGGATTTTTTAAAATCGGACATATTTTTTCTATTTAACTCCGAACCATCATATTAGCAACTTTTTGTATTTATTTTCAATTTTAAATTATCGAAATAATAATTATAAATTCCTACACATAAAATCATGCCTATAATTTTATCGGCAGAATGACAAATTGTATTCCCTGATTATATAGCTCTCTCTGAACTGAAAATACAGTATAATTATGAAGAATACGAGTCAATAATGATTCTTTTTGAAAAACGATTTGTCCACCGAAAAATACTGAGTTTGGAAATCTCTCGATAATTTGTGGTACCATTTTTTTGATTTCTTCGACGACATCCAAACCTGCTGATGTAAATCCTTCAGAATAATATCCATGATTCAGCATAATTTCTGAATATTGATTGACATCATCTTTAATATTGGTTTTTAGCTGTTCGATTTCGTTAATGCCTTTAAATACTCCCGTATCAATTACTCCCACCTCGATAAAAACATAATTTTTAAATGTGTTACTGAAAAGCTTTATTATATGAAGCAAAGCATGAATTCCAAGACCGGTAAAACCATTAACAAGCAAAACAGCGGTCTTCCCGAATTTATTATATACCGGTGTCTGTCCAACTTCCTGTAGATTTCTTATTTCTGAGAAAATTGATTTTTCCAATAATTTGTTTAACCTCGTAAGTTCCCTGCCCGTTTTGTCATAATCTCTTTTTATTATCAAAGAAAATGAAACAATACACCCTGTAATCAGGATTGTTATCCAGCCGCCTTCATTAAATTTTACAACAGTTACGGAAACTAAAATGAACAGTGAAAGTATTAGTCCGAGTCCATTAATCGTTAATTTCTTAAGCCATTTCTTTTCTCTTTTTCTTTCAATCCACCAATGCCTCACCATCCCAAGTTGAGAAAGGACAAATGTTATAAACACATTAATACTATAAAGAACTACAAGAAATGTGACACTCCCGTAAGAGAAAATCATCAAGACAAATGATAAAATACCCATAACCAGAATTCCCTTCTGTATCACAAGTCTGTCACTAAGCGAAGTGAACCTTGTAGGCATCCAACGGTCAAGAGCCATATTGGACAGCACTCTTGGACCATCAATAAATCCTGTTTGAGCGGCAACGAAAAGCAATGCAGCTTCCGATACCAAAGTAATAATTACAAATGTATAGCTGAAGGACGGATTCCAAAGTAAAGTGGCTTTTTCAAAAAGAACAGCATTTAATGTTTTTCCTGGTTGGTTGCTGACATCAAACAATACATAAGCTAACATCAATCCGACTACCATAAATGAAAGAGAGCCTGCCATATAAAGCATTGTTTTCTTTCCTGTATTAACACGGGGTTCTTTTAATATTGGTACACCGTTACTGACTGCCTCTATACCTGTAAATGTTCCGGCACCCATGCTGTATGCATGTATCAATATGAAAAATGTTCCCCAAAATCCGAGAGTCGTATATGAATTATTAAATTCAAAAGCAGTTTCAGAAATAACGCTGGAAAAATTAAATAAGTGAGTGAATAAAGCAAAAAGAATAATCAATACATGTGTTAAAACAAATATCAAAAAAATCGGAACTAGTGATGCAACTGATTCCTTAACTCCCCTCATATTCATAAGAGTCAGAATTGACACCATTATGAGTGCAAAATAAATTTTCAGATTATAAAATTCCGCAGGTAAAAAACTGAATAATGCATCTGCTCCACTTGCAATTGATACGGTTATAGTCAGCACATAATCTATAAGCAATGCACATCCCGAAATCATACCAATATGAGGAGAAAGGAGCTTGCTTGCCACAAGATAACCTCCACCACCGGAGGGGAACAGCTCAATTATTTGGGAATAACTCGAACTAATCACAAAAATTGTTATCATCGAACCCAATGCAACAAGTAGACTGAGGTGCGGATGACTCTTTAAAGTAAGCATAACTTCTGCCGGTCCATAGCATGAAGAACTTAAACCGTCAGAGCCTAACCCAACCCATGCAAAAAAAGCTATTAAAGCAATTTTATGAAAAATTCTCGGGTCGTTCGGATTCTTTTCTTTTCCAATAAATATTTTTTTTAATGCCTTTACTACCGGCATATTTTTTTCAAGTTAATTACACAAAATTGACGGCAAAATTACCATTAATTATTAACATTATCATTAATATTGCTATAATTGAATAACTTCTCCATTATCTAAAAATATTTTTTTTTATGACAATACTTATTATTTAATTTCGTGTAAGTTTTTTCAAGATATAATATTAGATATATTAAAAAAAATTTTCTATTAATTAAGCAAATCAACTAATATTTTTTCAAAACAAAAAAAGGAGTTATTATGAAACATTTAGGATTTAAAACTTTGTTCTTAGCTACGGCATTATCTTTTATTCTTTTTGCCTGCACTGAGACGACAACACCTACTGATAATACCAAGCCTAAGCCGAATGCACCGAAGAATCTTGTCGCTTCGTCAATTGACAGTTCTTCGATTAAATTAAAATGGACTGCATCGGACTCTACTGCAAGCACATTATTCTCAGGATACACTATTGAAATTACCCCAGGTTCATGGCAGCCAGTCAATATCACTGGAAATCAAACCACAGCTGTGATAACCGGTTTAACCGAAGGAACAGTTTATACATTCAATATATTTGCTAAATATTCGAATGGAGAAGAAAGTGTAGGTTCCGCTTCAGTTTCGTGGTCACCTGCTACAAGATTTGATACTACTTCAAGTGGTTCTCCTATTCAAGTATATGAGACTGATTCAGATTTCCCCAGTGGTCTTGACCTATATGATCCATTAAGTAGGACCCCTAAAGCTTGGAAGACAGATAACGGAAAAGAATGGAACTTAGGTCTTGATACAAGAACTTCGGGAAAGGTGATTGTTGCTTCACCAAAAATGATTAACTATAATTATGGCACACAACCCGGAGTAACTGAAATAAGTGATAATTATTTCGAAGCGAATTCTCTTGACGATGTTTTTGACAGTCAGGCACTTAGTGCAGGGAATTTTGCTGAAAGATCCATTGACCTTGAAGCTTTAGGAAATATACCCGGAGTTGTATTTATTCTTAGAACAAAAGAACCGGGAAACACAGAATACACTTATGCCAAAGTATTGATTAAAAAGACTGACGGTTCATGGTTACAAGGTCCTACCGGCAACAGGTATATTGTATGTGTAGTGTCTTACCAAAAGACACCGGGCGTACCTTATGCTTTTTAATTTTGAATATCAATAATATTAATATAGGAGTAAATAATGAAAAGAATATTAGCATTAATGATTATGTTTGCCTTCCTGATTTCAACAGTATATGCACAGGAAGCAACAAAAAAAACATTAGGTGGTTCACAGAAATTACCTCCCCCTTCATCTGAAGTTAAAAAAGATGAAGCAACGAAAAAGACATTAACTGAAACAAAAACAACAACAAAAACAACAACTTCTGTTCAGAAATCCGCAAAAGCTAAAAAACCTATAAAAGGCAGAATTGCAAGCCTGACAGGTTTGTTTATGGGTGGTGACGGCAAAGTCAGCAAAGACCAGGCTGTTTCTTTGGCAGAAAAAGGCGACCCAATAGTGTTTGTCGTTGGTGATGGAAAGAAAGCCAAGATTTATTTTGTTTACAATACAGACGGAACCTTCGGCGGAAAGAACCTTGCTAAATATGCTAATAATAAATTTGTTGGTATTATTGGTAAAACATCTACAAAAAACGGAATTAACTTTTTCATTGCAGAAATGATTGAGTCAATGGATTAAATTTAATAATGTATTATTTTTTCAGGGCTGTCTTTCACAAGGCAGCCCTTTGTTTTATAAGATAGAAATTATGGCAAAACTAATATTTTTAATTTTAATTACATTCGCTTTTCTAATCGGGTGCGGTGAACAAAAGCGGGATTATCCTGCAAAAGAAAAAGAAATAATTGAAGACACATTAACTGCAAATGAAATTATAAAAGATACATTAATAGGTCAAATGAAGGATAACTCATTCCTGTCAATTTCAAAACAAGAAAAGGATAAAAAATACTATAAAGGAAGAGTCGTGTACCTCTCAAACATTTTCATTGACAATTACGCACCTATGGAAAAAGAAATGATGAAGCTTCTTGCATCCAAAGGCGCGCCAATTGTATTTATGACCGGTGAGGGAGTAAATGGTGTAATCTATTTTGTTTTTAATACAGACAATCAGCCTGCTGTTAAAATGCTTGCCGAATACGCTGACAGTAAAGAAGTGTCTATTTACGGCAAAATGGTAATGCTCAATGATTTGAGAATCCTTGTAGCCGATAGAATAGAGAGAGTGAAGTAAACTAAGTTAATTTTGAATAGCCCCAATCTTCAGATTGGGGTTTGTTATGCCTCTTAATTCGGATATAGTCGCTTATTCTAATTTTTTATGGGATAAATCCCAATTATTACTTTTATCTTAATTCCGCTACTTGAAAGTAGTGGCTATTCATTTTCTTTTAAATAAAATAATTTGATATAAAAATCTAAAATAAAATTTATTATATTTACCAAATTAAAAAATAGGAATGTATAATAAAGACTTTAAGCATGAGCTATTACTTTACAAAAGATGACATAAACTCTATTTCCAAAGTTTTGGGTGGAGAACTTAGAGAGTATGAAAATTCCTGGTCATGCAAACTTAACAATCCCGAAACATCCCAGACATTGGTTCTGTCCATTCATAATAAAATACAATTAAACAAAAATAATTCAGGTTCACTCATATCCGTTCAGACTCAACACGGATATTTCGAGATTCACGGAGTTATGTCTTATATGGTCTTTGAGCCTGACGAGGTAATTTTTGTTTTTTTTAATGAAGAAACCCTTTCGAGTTTGATTATAGGCAAACGCTGTTCATGCTCAATGTTCGGCAACATAAGCCGAGATATTTTGAATGCGGATTTCTCGGAACTTGACCCGGCGGTTCTTATGGCGGCAATGCAGCTTTCGCTGACTGAAAGTATTTTAGTATAGACTAAAACTAAAAAAAAATTCGATTCATAATTAAACTATAAACAATAACATTTCGTCAAAAAGAATGTCGGTTAACATTAGAATATTCAACGACAGCGGATTGAAAAAACCGGCTCTCAGCAAGGTTGAAAAGGCTGTGAGGCGTACTTTGAATGGTGAAGGTATAACGGAGGCGGAGATTAATATTATTTATGTGAATGATTCGGCAATAAAAAAAATAAATAAAAATTTTTTAAATCATAATAATATTACTGACGTTATATCGTTCAAACTTGATGAGAATGTGATTGATGGAGAAATTTATATTGGAACAGGGAGAGCAAAGGCACAATCACAACAATTTAGAGTATCCCTGACCAAAGAGCTGATGAGGCTTGCAGTGCACGGCACATTACATTTAATTGGATATGAAGATGATAATGAAAATAAAAGATTCGAAATGTTTAACTTGGAGAACAAGTATATAGAATCCTGATTGCTACTAATTAAAGAGTTTGTATGTACGAAAAGATTATCGAGATTATTGTCTATGTTATCGCAGAACTTAGACATCATAAAAATATTAATGACATTGACATAGAAGAGCTGAAGCAGCTCGGATACACCAAAGCCGAGATTTCCACTGCATTCAGTTGGCTGGTTGACCGGGTCGAAATGGCTGAAAAGCTTTACACTCCCGAACATACCGAACACCGGGGTTCATTCCGAGTTTTACATGATGTTGAAAAAGAACTGTTCACAGATGAAGCATGGGGAGAGCTAATCCAGCTTCAGTCACTCGGAATAGTCAACAGCGAGCATATCGAAATGCTGATTGAACGGGCTATAATGACCGGTATAGAAATTGTGGAATGCCAGCATGTAAAAAATTTCGTTGCTCATGTAGTTTTTAATGCTAATATTAACGGCTCCCCGAACTCAAGATTTATGCTTGCAGGGAACGACACAATTAATTAAATTTTCAATTTATAATTTTAAATAATCATTGAATTTTCAATAAAAAAAATTTGAAATCATTCTTGCAAAAAAACATTTCTACTTTTTTAATATATTTGCAAACATTTGATTTTGATTTAATCAAATGATTATTGAAAATTGAACATTAATTAGAAATTAGAAATTAAAAATTAAAAATTAAAAAATTTTAAACAGGTCCCGTAGCTCAGTTGGATAGAGCACAGGTTTCCTAAACCTGGGGCCATAGGTTCGAATCCTATCGGGATCACACAAATCAATTACGAATGAAGGTAATACTGTCATGCTGAACTCGTTTCAGCATCCATAGCCACAGCCCAAATCAAAATAATTTCCAATTACCCATTCTTTAACCAAGCTGATAGCAACGATTGTTTCTATTCACAATATTACTCATGTTATCGGTTTAGTATTAATTGTTAATTGAAGAGGGAAATTCCGTCTCAATCATATTATGATAATCATCACAAAACTCATCAATGCCACTATAAAAAGCCTTTGGATTAATTGTAAAGTGCAACAAAATGTCTGAAAGTTTTGGTGGTATGTAAGGATATAATTTGACGAGGTTCATCACCCTGTAGTTATGGAAAGCAGAACTATCTGAAGGCTCTAAGCTGTTTTTTACTTCATCCGAAAAATCATTTCCTTTTATAATCTGGCCAAATGTTCTTATACCCTTCCCGACAGAATAAGAAATAATATTGCCCATGCTCCATGTGTCGAAATCGCTGACGTCCTGCTTCAAATCGAAATCAATCCATTTATACTCGCCTGTGGCC
The DNA here is from genome assembly GCA_021824625.1 of Bacteroidota bacterium. Lineage (GTDB taxonomy): Bacteria > Bacteroidota > Ignavibacteria > Kapaibacteriales > UBA2268 > XYC2-FULL-35-21. Next base: position 24,127 of record JAKAKE010000138.1, read on the forward strand.
CTATCAATTATTATATGGTCGTTCCTGATGTCGCCATGGCACAGTTTGTTTTCATGTAATAGCTGAATACCACGAAACGATTCAAAAAGCTTTCTGAGTATGGTCGGTATATCCTCGAAGAAGAATTGCTCGTGTGATTTATTTATCATGTAAATATAATTGAATATCGTATCCCCTTTGATGAAATCAATTGCTCTGACAGCATTATTCATATCGTCATAATATGCAAATCCCTGCATAAATCGCGGGTCTCCCCTGACAAGGGACAAAACATCCGCTTCTTTTTCCGGGCTTCTGTAGCATCTGATTTTAAGTATTCCGATATGAGCTGTAAATTCTTCATGGAAAACCATTTTTAATATTTTATCAACTCCCGAATCCATTTCTATGGTGTTTAATACCCAATATTTTGGCTGTTCTTCTATACCGAAGCGCGTTTCACACATATTCCCTTTAACAAGAAAATCCTTACCCCCAATACGAATGACATCTCCACGGATAATATTCATCCATTGAGTTGTATCGGTAACAATTTTGAATCGCTGAGATTTTACATCCCAGCCTGTCAAATCTTTTATTTTTACAATCAGCTCTTCTTTTTCTGACATGATTATAATAAAAATGGACTTAAAATGAATTTAAAAGAAAACATTTCATCACAATTAAAAATTCAATATAGTTAAAAAATTGAATTATTTACTTAAAACTGAAAGAATTATTGATTCAAAAAGTTTATTTATTATTTACAAAAATAACTCTTGACATTAATCCCAATATTGAGTAAATTTGCTACACAGTTTTGATTAATTAAATAAAAATATGAAATGCTCGATTCACTGATCACATCCAAAACACGTGTGAAGCTGCTGCTGAAGTTCTTCCTGAACCCCGGCACACGTGCTTATCTTAGAGAATTATCGAAGGAATTTGGTGAATCAACAAATGCTGTCAGGATTGAATTAAACCGTTTATCTAAAGCCGGTTTGCTGAAATCAGACAAAGACGGCAACACAAAACTGTACCATGCTAATACTCAGAATCCGTTATTCAATGAAATACATAACCTTGTTAAAAAGTATCTTGGAATTGACTTTGTCGAGGGCATAATCAATAATCTTGGCAATGTCGAACTTGCATTTTTAACCGGTGATTATGCAAAAGGCAAAGACATCGGAATTATTGATATAGTAATTGTCGGAGATATAAATCAAAATTATCTGAATGAACTTATTATAGTCGCTGAAGAAAACCTTAAAAGAAAAATAAGACCACTGGTATTGAATACAAAAGAATATAAGCGATTGAAAGAAAACCTAAAGCTTGACAAGTCTTTGCTTATCTGGAACAGGAACGGAGGCATGAATGGATAACTGGACTACTGTTATAAAGCCTGTCAATAGTTGGTTCAACATTAATCTGAGAGAAGTCTGGCAATACAGGGATTTAATAAGACTGTTCTTCCACAGGGATTTTATAGTCTTTTATAAGCAGACAATACTCGGCCCATTATGGTTCTTGATTCAGCCTTTACTGACAACGGTTGTTTACACAATCATTTTCGGTAAAATTGCAAATCTCCCGACTGACGGAATTCCGCATATCCTTTTTTATATGTCGGGTGCAGTGATTTGGAATTATTTTTCTTTGTGTCTTACAAATACATCAAATACTTTTTCACAGAACTCGGCAATTTTTGGAAAAGTGTATTTTCCGCGACTTGTGATGCCGATAACATCGGTTATTACAAATCTCGTTACATTTTTTATTCAGTTGCTTTTATTGCTCGCATTCTGGTTCTATTATTATTTTTACGGAAGCGGGATACATATTAATAATATGCTTTTTATGTTTCCTTTGCTGATTGTGCAGATGGCACTCCTGGGATTGGGAACGGGTGTTTTAATCTCATCATTGACGATTAAATACCGCGACCTGAGTTTTGTGGTAGGATTTGGTGTGCAGTTATGGATGTATTCCACTCCTATAGTTTATCCACTTTCAATGATACCCGAAAAGTGGCAGTGGCTCTCGATAATAAATCCTATGACTATGGTTGTGGAGACATTCAGATTAGGATTTCTCGGGAGCGGTTCATTTGATTTAATGAGATATTTATTAAGTATAACGATGACAGTGCTTATATTTTTTGTAGGTGTAATGTTATTCAGCAGGGTAGAGAAATCATTTATTGATAAGATATAGATTATGAGATTAAGCGATATCGAAAAAAAAGCATTGAATAAAGCTCTTGAGGGAGTTGACGGAGAGGTATTTTTATTTGGTTCAAGGACTGATGATAAAAAAAAGGGCGGAGATATAGATATTTTAATATATTCAAAAGAAAATGCTTTCAAATTATCGAAGGAAGTTACAGTACGTTTTTTTAAAGTATGTGAAGAAAAAATAGATGTGATTGTGATGAATCCGGATAATCTTTCAAATGAACAGGAAGCTTTTCTAAATATTATAGAAAAAATAAAATTATTAAATAACAAGGTGGATTAAATATGGGAAAAGACATAAAAGAATTGTTATTAGTTTCCTTAGAAAAAGTGCAAAAATCAATTGATTCTACATTAGAAGCAGTTGAAAGAGCTAAGGGATTTGATCCATATAATGCAAATAATTATGAAGAACAGGCACCTTTTGATGTTCTGACATCAAGATTCACAAGAGCAGTGGAAGTGTGTTTGAAATTTTTCCGTACTTATGAATTATATACTTCAAGAGTTGCATCTGATACAATCAGGGACAGACTTCTAAATATGGAGAAGTTAGATTTAATAAGTAATACCGATTTATGGCTCGATATGAGAGATGTTAGAAACAGAGTGGTGCATGATTATTTACCTGAAGAAATTAGAAAAACTTTTGATTTAATAATAAGCGTTTATTTTATAGAATTGTTTGAATTGAAAA
>JAKAKE010000131.1 GCA_021824625.1 Bacteroidota bacterium
CTCTTCAGCAGTTGATCGTGTTACTTTTAATCTTGATTTTGGCATTTGTATACCTGCATTGTTTAACATAATGCAAATATACAAAATTTTATTCATTGTGTAAATTATTATTAGACTTTATATAAAATGGAATGGAGCATCATCTCATCGGTTTTTACATTCTCAAAATTACCATTAATTGACAATTCGATATTATGTGCAAATTTATCAATAATCTGCACCTCTTCGATAACATGTTCGAACAACTTTTCAATGTTGTGCGATTTGAGTTTTGTTCTGACCGCCCGCTTTTCACCCTTAGAGGTCAATAGCACATTTTCAAGCATCTGTGCCATGTTCTGCACAGAGCTTTGTATCATCTCAATCTTCTCTCCGAATTTTTCCGAATCCTGAACGTTGTAATACTTTTCTAATAAAAATGTCGAGGTCATAATAATTGTGAGAGGAGTCCTGTACTCATGCGATATCATCGAAATGAAACGGGACTTGAGGTCGCTGAGTTCTTTTTCTTTATTATATGCCTGTGTAATTTTTTCCTTAGCATCAGTGAGATTCTTTTCCGCTTCCTTCCTCAGTTCGATTTCTTCGTTTAATTCGAGTAAGGATTTACGGAGCATAGCAGTTCTTTCCATAATCTTATTTTCGAGACTGCGGTTCAGGTTATTTATTTCTTCTTCTGCTTTTTTTCTTTCATTTATATCATCCAGAATTTCACAAAATATTAATCTGTTCTCAGTTTTTATAGGGAAAACAAGCGAATTTATGATTCTTTTAGTTCCATCAGGTAATTCAATATTGCTTTCAACCCATTTCTTCTCCCAGGGGTATATGCCGGTTTCAAAATAACTGATAAAAGAATTTTTCAGGTTTTCATAAATATCGGGATTTTTCATTTCCCGGGGAGTAATATCATATAATAGGTCGTAGATAAACCTGCCATTAATTTGTTCAAAAGTGAAGCCGAGAATATTTTCAGCCGCATGGTTACATTCAATTATTTTTCCCTGAACATTCATTAACAACAACCCGTCGAGGGATTGCTCAAACATACTCCTGAATTTCCCTTCACTGGCTTTCAAAGCCTCTTCCGTTAATTTCTTTTCGGTTACATCTTCAAGAAATCCTTCATAGAAAACTCCGTCAGAATCATCTTCTACAATCTGAGTTTTATCTCTGACCCAGGCAATATTGCCGTCATATTTTTTAAGTGGAATAATAAAATCATAAACCTTACCTTTTTTTGTGATTTTATCTAAAGTTAACTGTTTAAACTTATCATCGGAATATATCTCAGATGTGTTTGTCTTCAATAATTTTTCTTTAGTGGGGTATCCAAGCATTTTAACTAATGCAGGATTAGCTTCCATAATTTTCCCCTGCATCGAAGTCCTGTATAGACCAATCGGAAGCCTTTCGAACAGGCTGGTGTACATCTCGACACTTTTCCTTCTTGCTTCCTCTACTTCTTTTTTCTCTGTAATATCCTCTGAGAATCCTAATAGAAAAATCGGATTATTTTTTTCATCATAGATGGGAACCTTTATTGTGTGAAGATATCTTCTGCCCAAACGCCGACTATCTATCGGTTCTTCAGGAATATCAATTACCTTTCCTGATTTCAAAACTTCAAAATCTTTTTTCCTGAAGAAATCAGCCTGTTCTTTCGGAAAAAAATCATAATCAGTTTTTCCCAAAGCTTCTTCAGATTTTAATCCGAACAATGTTTCACTTTTTTTATTCCAAAGAATAAATCTTCCTTCTTTTGCATCTTTGACAAAAACAGTAACGGGTAAATTGTCAATTATTCCTTCGAGAAAACGCTTTGTTTTATTTAACTCAATTTCAAGCTTATGAAAATCGTCTTTATTTACCAAAGATATCCTGAAATAATTCTCACCCTTCAAATTATATAATTCAACTTCTTGTTCTAAGTACTCACTGCCATTTTTTCCAATCCTGATATATATTGTTTCAGGTTTATATTCTTTTGTTTTAATTAAATTTTTAAATTTTCTTTTTAAATTCTCTATATCATCTTTATTGATAAAAAAATAGTAATTGGGTTTTGATGATGAATCACTATCAATTCCAATCAACTTGCAAAAATTATCGTTTGCAAATTCGATGTTCCCATCAATAGTAATTATTAAATAACAGGATGAATCACGGTTTGGGATTAAATTTTTATGGGATTCGGAATCAGGAACAATCTTATGACCTGAAGAAGCGTTTCTATCGGAGCGCTTTTCATATAATCCTTCCATAGTTATTATGGAATCAGCCAAAGTTTTTGGTTTCCTTGACATCATTTCCCTAAAATATTAGTAACCAATTGATATTGATAACAATAATTATACCGTATTAATAATAAAAACCATAAAAATAGAAAAAAAACACAAGATAAATTCTTAATAAATCGAGTAAATTTACTTTCTGTTGTTGATGATAAATGCTGATTTATTAATTACTTGGGATTCTTATTTCATAATATAATTCTTCTATTTGCATAGCAAAACTTTCCCATGTATATATTTGTTTGAATTTCTCAATGTTTGCAGAATATTGAAGATAAAGCCGGTTTTGGAAATAATCTAATATGCTTTTTTTTATTAAGCTTGTATCGGCATGACTGATGACAGTACCCGTTCCAAAAGGTTCTATTACTTCCCGTAGTCCTCCGACGTCGGTTGTAATTACAGGTAATCCGAAATGATAGGAAACCCCAATTATTCCGCTTTGTGTCGCACTCCTGTAAGGCAGTACACATACATCTGCAGATGAAAAATATGGAGCAACTTCATTATCACTAATGTATTGATTAAAGAATTTAACTCTGTTTCCGATTCCTGTTTCTTTTATAAGATTCAAATACTCATCCTCTTTCCCATAAACTTCCCCTGCTGCTAAAAGGAAAAAATCTTCCGGTAATTCTCCAATTGCTTGAATTAGTAAGTCTAATCCCTTATATCTTCTTATTAAGCCAAAAAAAAGAATTACCTTTTTATCAATTGGAATACCCAGAATTTCTCTTGCTTTATCCTTTGGTATTTTTTCGCCGAAATGTTCATAATTGGGATGAGGGTGATTACGATATTTTGCACCGGGTTTTAATTTAATCAAATCCTCGGTGACCGAATCTGCTAGCACAATGAATCCGTCACAACGATTGAGGAAATACTTTGTCAGGTTTATATCGCCGGGCTTCTTTTCATGCGGTATTACATTGCTTAAGATTGCAATTGTCTTTATACCTTTTTTCCTTAATTTCTTACTAATATAGCCCAAACAGGGGGCAAAAAAAGGCATCCAGAAATCTATCAATAAAAGGTCAGGATTGTATTTTTCGATTTCACTCACAGTCTTTGAAAAACTGATTGGATTAATGCTGTCAAGTATTTGTATAGAAGGAATTTTATCAGCAGTATCATTTTCAGCGACTAATTGAGTTTTCCCCGGAAAGAAAATTTTGGGATACAATCTTTTGAAATTAAATGCCTTAATTTCATTTGTCTTTTCTAATGCTCTAAAGACACAAGCATTGAATTGGGAAATACCACCCCTGTATGGATAAAAAACGGATAAAAAAGCTATTCTCATTTTATGATAAATTTCCAAATCAGAAAATAATAAATGTTAAAACAAGTCTTAATCCACTGGTTTCCTGCTAAAGCAGAAATAACAATTTTACAAAAATACCATAAAATGAATGAATAATATATATGACTTAGTAATCGAGTCAACTTCTATAACAGATTCGTCAAAATATTATTGGAGCTATCAGTACAGACTTTCCAGAGATGTTATAGTGCCATATCTTTTGAAAAATAATGCTTTTTCTAAAAATTCAACAGTTGTTGAAATTGGCTGTGGCGAAGGTGGAGTTCTTACTGCTTTGGTGGAAGCAGGAGCCGATAGGGCATTAGGAACTGATATTGACCCCGGCAGATTGGGAATTGGAAAAAAAACAGCAGAAATAGCTGCACATAATATTGAATACGAAACACATAATATAACGACAGATAATCCGATTAGTCAATGGGAAGGCACAGCAGACCTTGTCATTCTTCGGGATGTAATAGAACATCTTGATGATACTGCTCAATCTCTGAAAAATTTAAAAAAATTCCTGAAGCAATCAGGATTTCTTTACATCACTTTTCCACCCTATCAAACCCCTTTTGGCGGACATCAGCATATAATAAAAAAATTCTGGGGTAAAATACCTTATATACATCTCCTGCCAAATTTCATTTTTCATAAATTGATATCGGTTGGACATCCTTATGATGTTGCTGAAATAAAAAGATTACAAAATATCAGACTGACTCCAAAAAAATTCATGATAGCGGTTGAAAATGCAGGGTTTGAAATAATTAAATCCGAGTATTATTTACTCAGGCCTGTATTTAAGATTAAATTTGGATTGCCTCCAATAAAATTAACACCGATTGCTTTTTTACCATTAGTAAAAACATTTCTCAGCCTTGAAGCGTCTTATATATTGAAATGCAAAATGTAGAAATGGAATGCAAAATGCACATTGCAAAATGCAGATTGCAAAATGCAAAATGCAGATGAAAAATAGGATTTTTCATAAGATTAAATTTGAATTTGACGATAAATTTATTGGAAAAAATTATTTAATTCGTTATTTTACATAATATTTAGGAAATATTAAAAAAAAATAAAAAAATTGTTAAAGTTTTAAATAAAATTACCGATTATAGTTTCAAAAGGTAAGTTTATAACTCCAAATATTAAGGAGAAGGATATGACGATTGATAAAGTAACAGAACAGGATGTAAATGCGACTGAAAAGCCGGCGATTACAGTTCAGAATGAAATTCAGAAAGATGTAATCAAAGAAGCTATGGGCGCTGAAAGCACTCAGAAACAGTTATTGCAGGTTTTAGCTACTGCTCAACCTCAACAGCAGATACAACAGACAGCAAAAGACCAGATTGAAAAGGGCTTTCTTGACGTTAAGGTATAATTGATAATAAAATTTGAAAATTGATATTTTGTGAAATCTGCAGGGACAGAACAATGTTATGTCCCTGCATTTTTTTTTATTTGAAAACCTCCGAAGCAAATTCTTGGAAATTCAGTGCAGAACTTACTTTTCTGGCAGCATCATAATATTTATTTGCATTTCCGGATTTACTTTTTTCCATCAGAATAGCTATGTTGGATAGTGTTAATAATCTCAACTCCGGAGGAAGCGATAAAGCCTTACGTGATGCTTGGGTTAAATAATTCAATGCTTTTTCATTTTCTTTTTTATGTGAGTAAAGGGATGAACATACATTATATATAAAACATTCACCGACGCTGTCGGGCGAATTTTCAAGAAGATTAAGTGCAATTTGGCAATAGTTCTCGGCTTTCTCTAAATCACCCATATCAATATATGATTTTACAACTAAGGCATAAATCTGTGATTTGTCTGAAACTGTCAAACTATCAAATTGAGACTCGATGCAAGAAACACCTAAATCACAAGCGGAACTATAATTAGCCTTATGATAATAATCAACGATTGTTTTCCTGATAGCTAAGAAATCCTGTGATTCGATTTTTTTATCGTTGTCTTCTGGAATTTCATTAATTCCATTTTCAATAGATTCAGTTAATTTAATTTGGGATTTTCTTAAAATTTCAACAAGTGCATCTTCTTCGGGATTGCTTTGAGTTTTATCAACATCATCAAGAACGATTGATGAATAATTATCATAGAATTCCTGAATAATTCCGGCATTACCAAACTTCTGAGCAGATTGTGCGGCAATAAGAAGCATTGATTTGGCAGTTTCCTTATCACCGGATTCGGCACTGTGAGCAGCTAAATAAGGTGCTATTTCCTGTTTTAAGAGTTCTGATTCGGCTTCTTCATACCTCAGTTTTAAAATAGAAGCAATCTGGCTATGCAATGCAATGTATTCCTCATACTCAAGAGATTTTTCAAATAAATTATGATAATAAGCTTGGGTAAATTCGTAAGTTGTGGATTTGATGCCATACCTTAACTGAGTACCGATACTTCTGATAATCCCGGTTTTGTTTTGAAGGCTTCTTAGCTTCTTTATAGTTGTTAAAACATCAGTGTTCAAAAGCTTGGATATTATATAGGCAGTAAACTCCCTCCCTTCAATGCTGCAAATCGCTAATGTATTTGATTCTTCATCGGATAGGCTGCCAACGGTTTGAGAGAATGCAGTTTGAACTGATGAAGGAATATTGGAATCACTAAAGAAATCAGATTTAAGGTTTCCTTTATCATCAAATGGAGATTTGTTTTCAAAATATCTAATAAATTCACAGACAGAACCGGGAATTCCATCAGTTTGTGAATAAATCCAATCTTCAAATTTTTTATTTTCTTTGTAGCCCTTGAAGGATGATTTTATAAATTTATTACACTGCTCCTTCGAGAAACCTACCAAATCAATATTATATGTAGAATTTTTATTAAACTGAACATGTGAAAGAAAATTATTCAAAGGACTTGGATGACTTTGCAGGATGCTTTTCCTGTACGAAATCACTATCAGAATAGGAATTCTACTTAGACTCTGAGCCATAAGCAAGAGCAGTTCAACCGATTGTACATCACACCAGTGCATATCATCAATCATCAAAACGACAGGAATATTATCAGCAAAAGATACAAGACTGTCATAATAATCAGCAGTTACAGTATTAATGTTTTTAAAAGAAAGTGAAGATTTATCTTTTTTATACTGCCTCATGTCTTTACTTAACTCTTTAACTGCATAGAACACATCACCTGCCAAAGGTAAAGAAGCAAGAATTGTCATACCAATGCTTTTTGCAAGTTTCTTTTCTGCAGATTTATCTTCCTTTGTTTTTGATAATATTTTCTCGATTGCCCTGGAAAAAGGCTGCATAGGTTGTAAATTCCCAATCTTAAATGAGCCGATGGGAGCATCACACTTTACATATACAGGTGCTACACCTGAGTTTTTTAATCCGGCTTGTTCCAGATAATTTTTAAGCAGGTGAGTTTTTCCAAACCCGGTTTCTCCTGAGATACAAATAATGGAACCTTTGCCTTTTTTTATATCATTTAAGCAGGAAGTAAACCTGTCATCGAAATCCGGAAAATTTATATTAAAAATATTCAAAATAATTAATCACTTCAAAATTGAAAATAATTTCGTACATACATTGCCTACCGGGTTTCCTAAATTACTAATTTCCAGAATATAAGTACCAGAAGGAAAATCAGTTGTTGGGATTGAAAAACCATTAGCCCCACTTTGACATAAAACATTATAAGAGCCAATTCGATTACCAATTAAATCAAGAAGAACAATACCGGCATTTCCATCATTTGGCATATTAACTTCAAGGTTTAAATAATTATCTGCCGGATTGGGATAGAGCTTGTTAATTTCCGGTCTGCCAGAAATCTTATAATCGTCCTCAACCTTTGTAATCAGGTGTTTGTTGTAATACAAATCCCTGCCATTGCGAACATTTGTGATAAGAGTCTTAATATCTGAAGGTAACCCGGTTGCTTCACCTCCATCATCAGGACTTGCGAAGTTAATCATAAAAGCACAAATAGCAGTATCATTCGGATTCATGTTGAAAGGACCTGTTGACTGTAATAATCTGAGGTCCTCGTTCTCAATGTTTATCGAACGTCTTTCGGATGAAAGAGAATTATAAAGATCTTTAATAATATTCGCATCCGCACTAATATTGAATAATATGGAAGTTTTCAATCCCAATTGTTCTTCAGGAGGGTAAAATGATTTATCTTTTCTTATGTTACCGTTTTGGTCAACTGCAGGCGATTCGAGTAAAGAGTTACCGATATAACCAAATCCCTTACCCAATTCACCTTTGTTTGTATAGCTCCATGTAATAGATAGATTTAATGTCCTGTCTGCATTATATGGCACAGCGACATCATTAACCTGACCTGAATCAGGGCCTATTACTTTCAAATCATTGTCGGAAATCATACCAAACCAGCAATCACGCAAAGAATCGGTTGACATGTTAATTATTTTATATCTCAAAATTACCATGTCTTTATAAGCTTCGTCATCAAAAAGGTAAGCAGTTTGTTCATATTGAATTTTTAACGGATAACCTGCATTAGTCAAACTGTCCTGACTATTCTCATATCTTGAAAGATCGGTATCCTTGAAAACGCAATGAGCATCCTGGCTTGAAATAATTGCAGGACCATTTGAATATGTGGTTAAATCTCTTTCCTGGTCATCATAAATAAATTGACCGAGTTTTCCCAAATCAGAATTATCTTGTTTCCATAAAGGCCAACTAATACTTTGATTAGGGTCAATAGGCTCACCTGTTACTATATCGAATTCATCAGAAAAGTAAACCTGATATTTTTCTCTCTTACTAAATAACATGTTATTACCATCTTCAATTCTTCCTGAAACAACCCAACATTTACCGTTATTGGGATTATATGATATGTGATAAAGTTTATTAGTATCAACCCCAACTATTTTTTTGGCTGCAAAACAAATGCCCTGACCATAAATATAGGAATTTTGTGAGCCTCTTGGCCAAGTACACCCCGGAAGCCCAACACCTGAAGAATCCTTATGAGCAGACCAACCTAAATTTGATATAATAAATTCAACATTACTTTTAGTTGTAGTTCTATACTCAATTAATTGTATAGTCCTTTGAACTTCATCCTCAGTAAATTTTATAGAATTAAGAGCTGTTTTTGACATTAATGGTAAAGATGAAAAAACAATCAAAACAGCTAAGACGATAGTAATGAGTCCTCTTTTCATAGCAATCCTCTTTTTATTTAAATAAATAATTATTTCATTCTGATATAATATTCAATTTTTAAATTTGCAATTTTCAAAAGAATCAATTAATAAATAGAAATTTGGGAAATTATACATTTTCTATTACCATTGCAACAGCTTCGCCGCCGCCGATGCAAAGTGAAGCCAAACCATATTTCTTATTATACCTTTTTAGAGCATAGATTAAAGTTGTAAGAATCCTTGCACCGGATGCACCAATCGGATGCCCCAAAGCTATTGCACCGCCGTGTATATTAATTTTTTCAATTGGTATGTTGAGATTTCTATGAGTAACAATAGCAACCGAAGCAAAAGCTTCATTTACTTCGAATAAATCAATATCTTCGAGTTTCATACCTGCTTTTGCAACAGCTTTTTTAATTGCTTCGGTTGGAGCAGTAGTGAACCACTCAGGTTTCTGTGCATGAGTTGCATAAGCTATAATTTTTGCCATAGGCTTTTTCCCGAGTGATTTTGCTTTTTCTTCTGAAGCGGCCACAACAGCGGAAGCCCCGTCATCAATAGAAGAAGCATTAGCGGCTGTAACTGTTCCGTCTTTTTTGAAAACCGGTTTTAAAGCCGGAACTTTATCGAAATTTACTTTCTCAGGCTCTTCATCTTTGCTAACCGTAATCGGTCCTTTCCTGTCTTCAACAATAACAGGAATTATTTCATCAGTATAATAACCGTTTTTCTGTGCATCGAGTGATCTCTTGTAACTCTGAACGGCAAATTCATCCTGATCCTGTCTTGTGATATTACATTCCGTTGCACAAAACTCTCCAGCCATACCCATATGGAAATTGTTGTAAACATCCCACAATCCATCATTAATCATTGAATCAACAAGCTCGCCATGACCCATTTTGTAACCTGTTCTTGCCTTAAATAAAAGATATGGAGCATTTGACATTGATTCCATGCCTCCGGCAACCGCCACATCAGAATCGCCGAGTTTGATTGACTGGTCTGCCAGCATTACTGCTTTCAAACCGCTTCCGCATACCTTATTGATTGTCATGCACGGAACTGAAACCGGTAGCCCTGCGTAAATAGCTGCCTGCCGGGCAGGAGCCTGTCCAACTCCTGCAGAAAGTACATTACCCATAATAACTTCATTAACATCTTCATTTGTTATGCCGGCTCTTTTGATTGATTCGGAAATAACGATTGCACCGAGCTTAGGAGCAGAAAATGAAGACAATGCACCCATAAAAGCACCAATAGGTGTTCTAACTGCCGAGAGAATAACTGTTGCCATGTTCATAATCCTTTTTAAATAATTTACAATTAAAGTTCAAATCCTGTTAATGAAAATATTAATTCACTAATGAAAAAAAACAATTTAAAGAAATAATTAAAATTTGACAAAAAAATGTATTGAATGATGATAAATATGACTTTTAAATATATTAAATAAATGAATGTGGAAAAATATATTTTTTATTTTCCAGATAAAAGGTTATAATTTTGAATCCAAGTAATTGGCTAATTTAATAATGATGCAATCATTATAATAAAATACATGGAAATTATTCCATTTGAATGTGGTCCGCTGGCTACAAATTGTTATCTGGCAATAGATAACTTATTCGTAGGGGTAAATTCTGAATCTGCCCCTTCAATCATTATTGACGCACCGCCTGATGCAGTCTTACACCTGTTACCTGTTATTGAAGAAAGAAAATTAAATGTCGAGAAAATTATTCTAACTCATACTCACTGGGACCATACAATAGACACAGCAGAATTAAAAAGAAAAACAAATGCCCGAGTCTATGTTCATAAGGAAGATGAATACAGGCTTTTGAATCCTGATGATACTTCAATCTTTAAACTTCCGTTTGCAATCGAGCCTGTAAAGTCTGACGGATACTTGTCTCACGGCTTGAAAATAAATTGCGGTTCATTGGAGTTTGAAGTATTGCATACACCCGGACACACTGAAGGCGGAATCTGCTTAGTTAATCATGAAAATAAAGTAGTATTCACCGGTGACACTCTTTTTTGCAGGAGCGTCGGCAGGACTGATTTCCCGGGAGGCTCATGGGAACTGCTTTTGCAGTCAATTGAAAAATATCTGCTGCCATTAACGGATGATACCAGGGTTTTCTCCGGACATGGCATACCGACAACAATCGGTGAGGAAAGAATGTATAATCCATTTATTGAGCAAATTGCGGGACAGAACAATGTTCAAACGGTATTCAGTAATTATGATTATTAGTTAGAGAATGTTAAACGAATGTAAATAATGAATAAATTTTCATATTTCCGTAATATATTACTTAACATCTCTTACTTAACTTGTATGTTCGTATTGGTGCAAATTTCAGGATGTTATTCGTTTACGGGAGGTTCGGTACCTGAACATTTAAAAACATTGTACATCCCTTCAGTAAATGATAAGAGCGGATTAGGAAATCCACAATACAGAGAACAGTTGATGCAAATGCTGATTGATAAATTCAGGAGTGACGGGACATTCAACCTCGTGGAAAGAAACGGGGACGCAAGGCTGTCGGTAAGCATCAGCTCGATTAAAGATGAAACTTTAACTGTTAATCCTGGAGAGATGCAAAAGGAAAATAAGATAACAGTTCTTTGTCAGGTTGAATATTATGATGCAGTAAAAAAAGCAACGATATTCAATAAAAATTTCACTGCCTTTAATATTTACAGCATAGCAAATGCACAGGCAGAAAGAAATCAATCAATAGAAAAAGCCATGGAGCAAATTTCGGATGATATTTTACTCGGAGTGGTTTCAGGCTGGTGATGAAAAAAAATATAAATGTTATATTTTTTGTTAAATATTATTTTTAACAATAGGGTGAGGTAAATCTCCAAATATGGAATATTTTATACTTATTATTTATTTAATTTCGTTGACCATCCTTTTTGGGTTTGGAATCCACGGATTAATAATGCTATACTACTACCACAAAACCCTTAAAATTAAACGTGCGGATTCAGTACTACCCGGTGAATTCCCAATCGTTACAGTACAACTGCCCATGTACAACGAAATGTATGTAATTGAACGTTTAATACGTTCAATATGCGACATTAAATATCCAAAAGACAGGCTTGAGATTCAAGTGCTGGACGATTCGACAGACGAAACTCAGGCGCTTGCTCAGAGACTCGTTGATGACTATACCCTGCAGGGTTATGACATCAAGTACATTCACAGGATTAACCGTCAGGGATACAAAGCAGGTGCGTTAAAAGAAGGGCTTGAACAAGCACGAGGCGAATTTATCGCAATTTTTGATGCAGACTTTGTTCCTCATGATGATTTCCTATACAAAACTGTTCCTCATTTTAAAGATGGGAAAGTGGGATGCGTCCAGACACGATGGGAACATCTCAATGAGAATTATTCGTTTCTGACAAGGGCTCAGGCTCTTGCTCTCGACGGCCACTTTGTAATCGAACAACAGGTTCGCAACAAAGCGGGATTTTTTATTAACTTCAATGGCACTGCCGGTATCTGGCGCAAATCCGCTATTATCGATGCAGGTAACTGGCATTCGGATACATTAACCGAAGACCTTGACCTGAGTTACAGGGCTCAGCTCAAAGGGTGGAATTTCATTTTCCTGAATGAAGTTACTTCTCCTGCCGAACTGCCCGCTGATATCAATGCACTCAAAACCCAGCAATTCCGCTGGACAAAAGGTGCCGTGGAAACAGCCAAGAAAATGCTTCCGAAAGTGCTTAAGTCTGACTTATCTTTAAAAATGAAATTAGAATGTTTTGTTCATTTAACAAGCAACATTGTTTTTCCGTTTATTATTGTTGTTGCTTTACTAAATGTACCTCTCGTAGTCATAAAAAACACTATTGGCGGATTTGATGAATATTATACATTGATGTCAATATTTGTATTAGCTTCAATCTCGACATTCCTTTTCTATATGTACGCACAAAGAGCCATCCATCTCGACTGGCGTAAAAGACTGCTTCTTTTCCCCGTGTTTCTCGCAGGAAGTATGGGATTTGCAGTAAATAATACCAAAGCTGTGATGGAGGCATTACTCAATATTAAATCAGGGTTTTCACGCACACCGAAATATCAAATCGTTACTGATGGTGACGAATGGCGTAAGAAGAAATATGTTCAGAAGAAAATCAGTCCGACGATTTTCATCGAGCTGTTTCTTGCTTTGTATTATGTGATTGGCATAGTAATATCAGCATATTACCTTGAAATTGCCGCCATACCGTTCCAGTTAATGTTCCTTATGGGATTCGGGACAGTTGGTTATATGTCATTGAGACATGCTTTGAGTAAATAAAATAATTTTTATAGAACAAGCCCGTTTCGTGAGATACGGGCTTTTTTTATCGAAATGATGTATAAAATTTTTATAATATTATTCTCATTTATTAGTTTTTACATTGTAACCTTTGCATTGGAAAAACCTGAATATGACCTATACACTCACTTATGTATCAAATCAGGGATGTATTTTGACAATACATCAGACATAAACAAAATAATTACTGAAAGCGGTTACCCAGCTATCGAAAAGGAAAATGTTTTTTATATCGGATTCAATTACGCATCAAATCATTTCCCATTCCCCTTCTATCACATACCTAATATTTTTATTTCATTAGATGTAAGAATTCCTTTTGACAGAAATGTAAAAAATGAAAATAAATCATCAGCTTTAAAAACTTATTCGTTATTTCTTGAATTAGAAGGGTTCCATGATTTAATAAATAAAATTACAGTTTATCCCATTCTCGGCTTTGGTGCTTCGTGGTCGCACCTTGACCTGACAAATGATTCTTCTTTTAATTTTAATAAAGTATCGAACAAAAGTGGATATGAAAGGTTTAGCAAATTCAATTTGCTATTGAATCTTGGTGGAGGAATGGATTATAAAATTTATATTACAGAAGATTATCTGAAAAAAGTGAATCTCATCTTAGGTTTGAATATCAGATATTCCCTTTCACTCGATATATTGGGATTATATGATAAAAGATGGAGTTCAGCAGGTAAATACATTGACGGATTGCCTGAATACCATGCACCCGGATTATCAATTGAATTTAAATTCGGATTAGAGAAGTTAGAAAAAATAAAATAAAAATATCCTCATTATTTAAAAACAATGAATTTTCCGTACTTATTAGAATTACCATCGGAAATTCTGTAAAAATATGTTCCATTCTGAAAATTTGAAAAATTGTAATCTATCTTATGTAACCCTTCTTCATAAACTTGATTTGTTAATTCTGCTAATTCTGAACCGGTAAAATCAAACACATTTATTACAATTTTTAAACTTTTAGCTAAATAAAAACTGAATGTACCTATGTAATCTACCGGATTGGGATAGAAAGTTAGCAATTGGTTTTTATCAACATTATCATTATCATTAACTGAACTGAACTCACCACCATTAGTAGTTCTGATTATCAAACCTTCATTTCCAACAATATAACCAACATCCTGGCTACTAAAACTCATTGAATATAAATCTAATTCACTTTGAAAGGATTGCCGGTTCCAATCTTTTCCCCTGTTTGTTGATTTAAAAATTGTACCATTATCCCCAATTATATAGCCCACAGAATCATTTACAAAAGTAATTTCAGATAATGAATAATCGTATATTTTGCTGTATGTCCAGTTGTCTCCCCCATCTGTAGTTTTCAGTAAAAATCCATTATAACATACAATAAAACCTTCATTTGAATTAATAAAATTAACTGAACTCATCCAAAAATAATTGTCATCATCACCGATTTTTATAGTTTTCCAATTTAATCCCCCATCAGTAGTTTTAAAGCCATAATAATCTTCTTCAATAGCATAACCAATATCTGAATTGACAAAATAAACTGAACTTAATCCATAGTAAGCTTCTTTTATTGAGATATCTATCCAACTGTTACCTCCATCAGTTGTTTTAATCAGTGTAGTTGAGCCACAAATTGCATATCCAAAATAATCATTTAAGAATTTAATTAATTTTAAGTCAAAGCAATCATTATCTTGAAGTTCCCATGACACTCCACCATTTGTTGTTTTAAAATCCAAACCATATAAACCACCTAAAAAACAAGTAAGAGAATTAATACAATATATTGAACTATAATGATACATTGTGTTTGGAGTTTGATCTATCCAGGTTAAACCTCCATCTGTTGTTTTTAATAAATAATTAAAACTTGGCACATAACAAGTATTACTGTCAATAGTAGCAACAGAATAAAAAGGAGGATTATACCATTTTTTTAATTTTTCCCATGTTTTACCTGAGTCAGTTGTTTTATTTATATAACCGTAATGGCCAACAACAATGCCATACCCGTTCCTGCCAAATTCGACAGATTCATTTGCTCCTCTTACAACAAAAGTCCAGGTTACACCACCATCAGTAGTATTAATTATCTTTCCAGAATCACTAACCATAACACCATTATTTTCATCGCTGAATGCAATGCTGTTAATTTTTTCATAAAATCTTGTATATAATTTAGACCAGTTAGTACCACCATTGGTGGTTTTTAAAACTATTGCATCATCTCCTACAGCAAAACCCAAAGAATCATTAAGAAAGAATACCGAATTTAGTTTTCCCATTAGTGTATCTTCAAAAATAATTGAGGCATTATTAGAACCTTTAAATTCCAAAATTACTCCATGGAAACAACTTATAAATCCCTTTTTATTTTCAGTAAAACATAAACTATACATGTTAGGTATACCTTGAAGCAACCAGATTTGTTTTTGTTCCCAGCTAATTCCCCGGTTATCAGAATATGCTACCATTCCAAAATTTCCGACAGCATAACATATATTATCATTAAGAAAACGAACTGAATTAAAATTTTGTCCTGAACTTAATTTTTCATATATCCAATTTTTACCACCGTCAGTTGAATATGCTACATAACCAGAATCTCCAACAGCAACTATATCTCCTTGACTTGAAATGTCTATTGAATTGAATCTTCTGTTTATTGGAACATGCATCATTTGCCATGTTAAACCTTCATCAATTGATTTCATTATAACACCAGCATGACCAATAGCATAAGTTACATTATTCTCTTTAATTCTTACTTCTTTTAGTCTATCGCCCTGAAATAATGGATTTGCCCAAGTCCATTCCGAATGTAAAAATCCTGATGAAATAATTAACAGCAGAAGTGTGATTAGTAATTTCATATTAACACTTTCAAATAATTGAAATTATAAACATAATTTAATTCTTTTTTATTTGAAATGCAAATATTATAATCTTACAATGTAGTAACAATACAAAGCTAGATAGGATGAGTAACTAATAAAATTTATTCTTAATCCGAATAGAAAACTAATCAATAAATAAAAATTGGCTGAATTAAAATATAATTCGATTAATTATTCTTTTATTTCAAAATTCTCTTTACACTCGGGGCATTTCAGATATTTCACCCATGCTTCGTCAACTTTTTTAAAATGAACTTCGATATAGTCATGACCGCACTTTGAGCATTTTTGATTTATAGGCTCATGGTTAGAAAGATAGTCGCAATCAGGGTAACGTGAGCATCCCCAGAATTTCTTTTTGGATTTGGGGCTGAACCTTTCGAGTATGATACCTTCCTTACACCTGGGACAGCTAATATTAGTCGAAATAGGTTTTGTTCCTTTGCAGGTTGGATAGTCAATACATCCGTAGAATTTACCGAATTTGCTTGAGCGTATAACCATCTGCTTACCGCATACATCACAGAAAATTCCTTCTGCAATTTCGGGTTCGGTTTTCCCTGCCTTTTCTTCTTTTGGAAGTGGTTTGGTGTTTTTACATTCGGGATAATTAGAACAGCCGAGGAATCTTCCTCTCCTGCTAACCTTGATATCCATCGGAGCGCCGCACTTATCACATATAATTGCAGGTATATCCCCATGTTCATTAGCATGATTCAATGAATCAATGAATGGAGTATAAAAATCATTCATAATTTCAAGGTATGATTTTGTACCGTCTGCCACAAAGTCGAGTTCTTCTTCCATATCGGCAGTGAATTTCACATTGAATAAGTCGGGAAAATTTTTCACTAAAATAATATTGACATCAAAACCGAGTTCAGTCGGGACAAAAGATTTTTTATCCTGATTAATATATTCCCTGTCTAACAAAGTGCTGACAATTGCGGCATAAGTGCTGGGCCTGCCGATACCAAGTTCATCGAGCTCTTTCACAAGACTTGCCGAGTTATATCTGGCAGGAGGCTTTGTTTGTGATTTAACAGATTCGACATCCTCTAAGTTTAATTTCATGTCCTTTTTCAAATTCTTAGGCAATGACGTTGAAGTGTCTTTACCGTTACCATTACCGTTTTTATCTTCTTTATCATCTTCATACACGGCAAGGTAACCTTTGAAAACTACGACTGAGCCTGTTATTCTGAAAAGGAAATCGCCGCCTGAAATTTCTATTGATGTCTGTTCATATACGGCTTCCTTCATCTGTGAAGCAAGAAAGCGGTTATAGATTAATTCATATAAAGCGGCATGGTCTTTATCGAGCAATTTTTTTATTTCTGCAGGTGAATATTCAAGGCTTGTCGGACGAATTGCTTCGTGAGCATCCTGAACATTCTTCGATTTTGATGAAAAAACAGGAACCGATTCGGGAAGATAATCAACACCGAAAACTTTCTGAATATGTTCCCTTGCGGCTTGCTGTGCTTCAGGGCTTAATCGAACCGAATCAGTTCTCATGTAAGTTATCAAACCCACTTCGCCTTCTTTGCCGAGCGAAACACCTTCATAAAGTTTTTGTGCAACAGACATAGTTTTCTTGTTCGGAAAGCCAAGTCTGCGGGATGCCTCCTGCTGAAGGCTGCTTGTTGTGAATGGTGCGGGTGCTTTTCGATTAATTAGTTTTTTAATTATATCGCTGATTGAATAATTTTCTTTTTTGATTCTGGCGATTAAATCATTGGCATCTTCTTCAGACTTAATGAAATTCATAGAAGCAAGTTTATCGTCTATGAGTTTTTGTTCAGATTCATTTTCGGCTCTGGCAGAACCTTCAGGATTAGTGATATTTTTACCATTAATACCGACAAGTTTTGCTTTAAATGTTTTTTTGGCATCGGAAGCAAATTCTCCAAGTATAGTCCAGTAATCAATTGGAAGGAAATTCTGAATTTCGTTTTCTAATTTACAAATTAACCTAAGTGCAACGGATTGCACTCTGCCGGCTGATAATGATTTTGCAGTTTTATTAATCATTGCCCTCGATACAAAAGGAGAAACCTGGTAACCGATTAACCTGTCCATGACCCTGCGAGCCTGCTGGGACATAAAAAGATTTTCATCGAGTTCTCTCACATCCTTTAATCCTTTATCAACGCCGGTTTTTGTTATTTCATTGAACAACACTCTTTTGATATTTTTATTTTCATCCTTAATTTCTTCTGCTATATGCCATGCTATTGCTTCGCCTTCACGGTCAGGGTCGGTTGCAAGCAATACGCTTTTAGAAACTTTTGAAACATCTTTAAGCTTTTTTATAACTTGTGCCTTGCCTCTAATAGCTGTATAAAAGGGCTTAAAGTCATGCTTAATATCTACACCAAGTCGGAATGAAATAAGGTCTTTGATGTGTCCAACAGACGCTTCGACAATATAATTTTTACCCAAATATTTATTTATGGTTTTAGCTTTTGCAGGTGATTCTACAATTACAAGAGTTTTATCTGCCATCTTATTCTCCAAGCAACATTATTTTAATTTTGAAAAAAAACGAATTGCAAATATACAAAAGTTATCTTTTTTATGAGACACTAAACAATTTTGCATTTCGTTAATTGCACAAAACGGGATTCAAAATATTTTATTTCTTTTCGTTTCGATACAAACAAAAATAATTTTATAAATTAATAAAAGGAGTTATTATGGGTTTACTTGTTGGACAACAGGCACCTGTATTTAAAGGCAAGGCGGTAATCGGAGGAGATGCTACGGCACTTACACCCGATAATGCTTTCAAGGACATATCAATCAATGATTATAAAGGGAAATGGGTTGTATTGTTTTTTTTATCCCCTGGATTTTACTTTTGTCTGCCCGACAGAAATCGAAGAGTTCGGCAAACATTACGACGAATTTAAAAAGTTGAACTCCGAAATAATTGCATGCTCAACCGACAGCCACCATTCACATCTTGCATGGAGGAACAGTCATCCGACTTTGCGAAATCTTCCTTATCAAATGCTCGCAGATTTCACACGGGAGACTTCAAGAAATTATGAAATTCTCAAAGAAGAAACGGGGTATGCTCTCCGTGGATTATATATAATTGACCCAAAGGGTATTCTTCAATACACCGTGATTCATCCTGAAGATGTTGGAAGAAATTCAAAGGAAATATTAAGAGTCATTAAGGCTTTACAGACCGGCAAGAGAACACCATGCAATTGGGAAGCAGGAGAAAAAACTTTAAATTAAGTTTGGGTTTAAATTAAATTACCCACGTCTTCGGGCGTGGATTTTTTTTCTTCATTTTGAGAACCCGGATATTTTTGAATTGTAAAACAAAAAGTAGTCCCTTTTCCCTTTTCACTTACTGCCCAGATTTTACCGCCGTTTTTTTCGACAAAGTCTTTAGATATTAACAACCCCAATCCTGTGCCTTTTTCATCGGCTGTACCAAGTGTTGACTGCCTGACATCTAACCTGAATAAATTATCAGAATCGGTTTTATCCATTCCAATACCAGTGTCTGCAATAGATACAGTAATAAAATTTTCTTCGTTAACATTGAAGTTTGCCGATAAAGCTACCGAACCGCCGGACTTTGTAAATTTTAAAGCATTAGAGATTAGATTTCTTAGAACTGTTGAAATCATAAAATAATCGGCAAATACATAAGTGTTTTCACTAATCAACGAGCTAAATTCAATTCCCTTATTTTTAGCCGTCATAATCACAAGTGTACTAATTTCTTCAGCTACCTGATACAAATCAAATTTTATCTGATTAAATTCAATTTTATCGCTTTGACTTCTTGCCCACGTTAAGAGATTATCTAATAACTGAAATAGATTCTTTGAATTGGTTTTCATGTGCCCGATTAAATCCTTCTTCTCGTCTTCATCAAAAGAATCCCAGCTTGAAATCAGGGCTTCTGTTGTCATAATACAAGAACCCAACGGATTTTTCAAATCGTGAGCAATGATTGAAAAAAATCTGTCTTTGGTAGAATTAAGTTCACGGAGAAGAGATTCCGAACGAATTAGCTCTTTCTCAGCCAATTTTCTGTCGGTAACATCTTCGATGATACCCTCATAGTAATCCACATTACCTAATTCATTTCTTACACACCTTGCAAATTCATTAACATAAAGTTTAGATTTATCGGCACGAATATAAGAACCGTTATAAGAAGATACTTCTCCGTCTCTCTCGATGATTTCTTTGAATTTTTTTCTCTTTTCAATATTTTCAAATCCTTCCTCCTCAAGATTGATTGATTGTAATTCTACAAGAGAATTATATCCAAGCATTTTCACTAAATGAGGATTGGCATAAAGTATTTTGCCATCGGGAGTAGTTCTATAAATTCCAATCGGAGTTGTTTCTATGAATTTTCTAAGATTTTCCTCACTTTCTGCTAAAGCACGTTCAGTTTCAACTCTTTTGCTTATATCATTAATTAATCCGGTAACATAGCGTTCACCATTAATCATTATAGTCGAAATAGATAGTTCCATGGGAAATATTCTGCGGTTCTTATCAATCGCAACGAGTTCAACTATATTACCTGCTAAAGCGGCATGGGTAGATTTTTTTAACGATAAAATCAATTCTTCGTATTCAGCTTTTTTTTCTTCCGGGACAATTAAAGCAAAAACATTTTGATTAATGGCTTCTTCTTTACTGAATCCGAATATTCTTTCGGCGGCTCGATTCCATGATAATACAATATTACTATCATTAATGGTGATGAATGCACTTTGGGTTGTATCGGTAACAATTCTTAATCTTTCCTCGGATTCTCTGAGTGAGTTTTCGGTTTCTTCTCTGATTTTTATTTCAGAAATGAGCTTATCATTTAATTTTTTTTGCTGATACATTATTATATATGCGATAATACCCGCCATACAAGTACTAAAGATAATTGTAATAAGATGGGACTCCCATAATAATAAGTTGGGAAAAATCAGATTCTTTATGAATTCATAAAAAATCATAAATAAAAAAAATCCGAGGATTTTTAAAAGAAGTGATTTTATGTCCTTTGAAGTAATAATGACTATACTCCATCCTAATTAAAAAATAAACAAATATAATAAACGAAATAAGTAAAAATCAAATCGAGCTTAATTAGGTAATATCTATTTAAAAGTAATCAAATATTAATGATTATCTAACAATAATTAATTTACTTGACTTAGTTACCGAAGGAGTAACAAGCTGATACTCATAGATACCAACAGGTAAATTTTTCAGGCTAAATGTTCTTTTAGGTTCACCTGCAGGAAAGTTTTCATTATCAATTATTGTTAATACTTTATTACCCTGTAAATCATAAACAATCAATGAAACAACAGTATTATACTTTAATCTGAAATGGAAAGTAGTTATATCATCAGCCGGATTCGGAAAGCTTGGTAAAAGTTCAACACAACCGCAAGAGTCCTGATTTATATTAACAGTATTAACAGGATTGCCATCCCAACCGGCAAGCCGTGCAAGCATCCACCAAACGGCTTTTCCCTTCTGCTTGCAATTCAACGGATGTGAGATTGCACAGTTACAATCCTCACATTCCAATGGATTTCTCGCACACCATTCTTCTGCCCAATTGCGTGTTTCATTGCCTATTTTATAACGGCAGGCATCGTCAGCAGCTTTATCGAGATAATAATTCCCATCCGGGTCATAACTTTCGATGTCGGCAAAGTCAAAAAGAATTTTTCCATTATCAATGCAGTATTTACGTATTATTTCATTTCTGACATTAACATCGCCATTAATTCCAGTTCCATTTAAATGTGCGGTCATATAAATAAATTTGACTTTTGGATATTGATTTTCAAGTTCATTCAGAATTTGGCAATAAGTGTCAAAAACGGTTAAATCCATGAAAAAGACACAGCACCATGACCACATTACAATATTTACATTAGGATTGGAGTCAAGATGATTCCTGATTTCATCGGCAAACTGGGGATTGGAAAGGTCTTTTTTGAAAACGGTATCATTTATCAAAAGAGTGCCATGCCCCGAATTAAATGAAAATATTTTATTTTTATTCCGCAGTAATTCCATTCCTGTAATTAGTTGACTGCCATGGGCAGTTGTACCATAAGCTATATTGAATGTCTGTCTTGCAATGTTTATATATTTAATGGGTACTTCATTTATATTACATGAATTATGGCCGGCAATAATTGCCGTTTTTTGAGCGGCTGTTATTTGAAAAGACATAAATATAATAATTAGTAATAGTATTATATTTCTCATAAATATTAACTCCAAAAGTTTTTCATATATACATAAAACTAAATTTATGTAATTTTAATACAAAACCAATAATAAAATTCAGAAAAAAATACCTTATAATTGACACACATTAAAAATTATTATTGCAAGACAAAAGCCATAAGATTTTAGTAATGTCATTGTTTATTAATCGAAATACAGATATATTTGTATTCTTTAATTTTACGCAAATAAATATATTAGATAAATTCAGCGGAGGATTTTTAATTGAAAAAGTATTTTGGGAAAATAATGATTATAGGAATTCCTATAATCGCTTCTTTTATCCTTTTATATCCAACTTATGAATCAACAAAGCTTGAAGAAAAAAAGCAGGAAGCATATAACAGGGCAAAAAGGGACACATCCACGACAGATTCACTTGTAATATTAGAAAAATTCGAAGAGAAATACGGAAAAGAACTTGAATCGGCAAAGAATAAACGACTGAAACTCGGATTAGACCTGCGTGGCGGCATGTACGTTACGTTAGAATGTGACATTGTAAAATTAATCGAAGAATCGGCACAAAGAGAATCGGTTGATGATATATTTAACGAAGTCATTGAAAAAACCCGCCAGGATGCTAAGCTGAGCGATGAATCTGTAATAGATTTATTTCTAAATAATTTTAATAAAATAGCAAGGCCCCGCGGCAAATCACTGATTTCTTATTTCGATATTGGAGATTTAAGAGAAGCATCCGAAGATAAAATTATTGAGAGGTTGAAAAATAATTCTGAAAATGCAATTGACCAGGCTCAAGAAGTTATTCGCCAGAGAATTGACAAATATGGCATATCCGAACCTACAATCCAGAAGCAGGGTTCGCGAAGAATCATGCTTGAACTGCCGGGTGTCAACAATGAAATAGAAATGAGAAAGCTTTTGCAGACTACTGCAAGGTTAGAGTTCAATCTTGTTAAAAATAACAAGGAAATAGTTAAAGCATTTGCAAGAATAGATAAACTTTTGAGTGATAAAGCTAAAAGAGCAAAAGGTTTAATGCCTGATTCGCTGACGGCTTCTTCAAATACTGTGACTCAGGAATCAGGAATTAAAACAACCGAAGATAAAACAAAAACAAAAAAAGATTTGACTCTTAAAGATAAAAAGAAAAGTAAAAAAGAAAAGAAATCAGAAGTATCAGACACAACAAAAACAGTGGCAGCCGATACTGCCGGTACCAAACCGCCAACCGATACATCCAATCCTTATGCAGGTTTACCTGAGGAAGAAGTAAGAAGAAGGTATCAGGAGGACCATCCTTTTACAACATTATTTCAAACATATTATGTCCAAGATGACAGCAGAGGAGGCAGATCCCAACCTGTTGCATATTCAATACCTATTGAACAATTCCCTGAAGGTGAATATAATTTTATTATCTCCGACCAAACCTTAAAGAAGTTTAATAATATACTTGCAAGGCCGGAGGTTAAGGCTTTGATACCATTTGACCTGAAAATAGTACGTGATGCTAAACCCGACCCAAAAATCGAAAAGCAAAGTAAAGAAAAGATATATAATTTTTATGCTATAAAAAGAGAGCCTGAAATTACAGGTGAATATGTAACCAATGCAACAGCCACTTACGACCCGAATACAAATCAACCGATGGTATTAATGAGTATGAATTCCGAAGGTGCAGAAAAATGGGGAAGAATAACCGGTGCAAATCTTAAGAAAAGAATTGCTATTGTTCTCGATGACCAGATCTATTCTGCTCCGGTTGTGCAGAGCAAGATTATGGGAGGAAGTTCGCAAATCACAGGTATGGCAAATGTCGAGGAAGCAAGATTGCTCGAAATCGTTTTAAAAGCAGGTGCATTAAAAGCCCCTGTTCAGATAATAGAAGAAAGAGTCGTAGGCCCATCACTGGGAGAAGATTCAATCAACAGCGGATTATTAGCCAGCGGTGTTGCAATGTTGCTCGTTGTATTGTTCATGTTGATATATTATGCAAAAGGTGGTTTGATTGCAAATATTTCAGTATTATTGAATGTTATCCTTATACTTGCTGTCTTATCAGCATTTGGAGGCACTCTTACTTTACCGGGTATATCAGGTATTATCCTGACGATTGGTATGGCTGTTGATGCTAACGTTCTTATCTTTGAAAGAATCAGGGAAGAGCTTTTTAAAGGGCGTTCATTGAAGTCGGCCGTTGATGAAGGTTTTAAGAATGCTTTGAGGGCTATTCTCGACTCAAATATAACAACCTTTATAACCGGTTTGATTTTATATTTCTTTGGTTCAGGGCCAATTCAGGGTTTTGCTCTAACCCTGATGATAGGAATTATCGCTACTCTGTTTACACAGATTGTGGTATCGAGAGCTATGATTGAAATATCAATAATGCGTGGAGCTACCACATATAATTTTGGTCAGCCAAAGTTACATTCTATATAAGAAAATAAAAGAAAGGTAATCAAATGCAATTTTTTCATGGAACAAACATAGATTTCGTTGGTAAAAGAAAGTTCTTTGTAATATTATCAGTAGCTTTGAATATATTTAGTATCATAGCTATTTTCTTTATCGGAATTGATTTTGGAATTGATTTTAAAGGCGGAACCGAAATAGCATACCAATTCTCCAAACCTGTTCATGCTGATGTTATTCGCAAAATTGTTGAAAAGACAGGAATTAAAGGCGGCGAAATCAAATCCTTTGGTAAAGAAAACCAATTTCTCGTACGTGTAAAGGATACTGAAAATGCCCACCAAAAAATATCGGAAGCATTTAATAAATATCTGCCCGATATAAAGACTCAAACATTAAAAGTTGATAAAATAGGCCCAAAGATTGGTAAAGAATTAAGGGGGCAGGCTTTTCTTGCAGTTCTTATTGCAATCATAGCAATCATGCTTTACATTGCATTCAGGTTTGAATTTACTTTTGGATTTGGTGCTGTAATTGCTTTAATACATGATGTTTTATTAACATTTCTGGTAGTGATTGTTGTTAATAAGCTTGGATGGATTGACCTTGAATTTAATCAATCAATTCTTGCGGCTATGCTGACGGTTGTTGGGTTTTCCGTTAATGATACAGTGATTATTTTTGACCGTATTCGTGAAAATAAAGACAAAATGAAAGGGACTCCTTTTCTTAAACTTGTCAACATAAGTGTTAATGAAACTTTATCCAGAACAATAAATACAGTTTTAACCGTGGTTTTAGTTCTTGTAACTATTGTTACTCTTGGGGGACCTGTTCTGCAAGGATTTGCTTTTACAATGTTAGTAGGTATCATTACCGGAACATATTCATCAATTTACATAGCGAGCACATTTGTTCTTTGGTATATGCATTCGGTTAAGAAGATTGAGATAGATTTTGAACCTGATAAAAAAACCGAATTGAAAACAGTAAAAAGTTTGAAATAAAATTATTTTCATATATTTTAGTAATAATTAATATTATTATGAGCAGTTACATATATAAAATAATTGAGGGTAAGTCTCAAATAGCAAGCATAGAACTCAATGAACTGGTGCTGGGTGGAAATGATGCACTCGAGTTCTCTGCATTACTATATGGGCTGTTTGATAAAGGCATCACTTGTGTTATTATTGATTTGAGCAAGGTTCAGGTAATGAATAGTTCCGGCTTAGGTATGATGGTTAGCGGACTAAGCTCATTAAGAAAAAATAATATACAAATGGCACTTGTGTCTGTGCCTGCAAAAGTGATGTCATTGCTTGAAATGACTCACCTCGATAAAGTATTTCAAATTTATAAAAATATGCAGGGAGCTTACGAAAAATATTCGTAATTTAAAGATGATTGGACAAAGCTCCGGTCTTAATCAATAGCCGGGGCTTTTTTTTGGCTGATATAAAATAATTAAACAAAATATTTATAAGCATGGTAATCAAATGAGTGTTGTTGTTGTAGTCGGCTCTCAGTGGGGAGATGAGGGAAAAGGTAAAATTGTTGATTTATTTTCACAAACAGCCGACATAGTAGCCCGATACCAGGGCGGAGCTAATGCCGGCCATACGATTGTGATTGACGGGAAACAATATATACTTCATCTAATACCTTCAGGCATACTTTCAAAAGATGTAACATGTATTATTGGCAATGGTGTAGTGATTGACCCTGTTGCGCTTATGGATGAAATTAAAATGCTCGAGGGATTTGGCGTTCAAATTCAAGGAAGGTTATTTATCAGCCATAAAGCTCATCTTATTATGCCTTATCATAAATTACTCGACCAGGCAAATGAAAAAGAAAATGGTAAAGCTATCGGCACAACAGGCAGAGGAATAGGACCAGCTTATTTAGATAAGGCAAAGAGAACAGGAATCAGAATTGTTGATTTGCTCGATAGAAAAATATTGGAAGATAAGCTTAGAACAAACCTCGATGAAAACAATGCAGTCCTGCAAAAAATATATGGTTTTGAAGAGCTTGACGTTGATTCAATAGTCAAAACATATTTGGAATTTGACAAGTTGATTGACCCATATATTAAGGATGTAACCTTGATGTTAAACGAGGCAATCGCAAATGGGAAAAAGATATTTGTCGAAGGTGCTCAGGGAGCTTTATTAGACGTTGACCATGGGACATATCCTTTCGTAACAAGTTCAAATCCTACGGCAGGTGGAGCATGTACAGGTTTAGGTATACC
>JAKAKE010000017.1 GCA_021824625.1 Bacteroidota bacterium
AATTGAAAGCAATACAAAAATTTGTTTTTCTAATGGAATTTATCAATTCTTCTATCACTACAGATGCCAAGAATGTGGTGAATTTTTAAAGGAATTTGATCTAAAATACTTAGGCGAAGACAGCGGTAGCGAAACATCTTCTGATTCATAAATTTAAAAATGTCAGATAAACAGATAAACAAATAAACAAAAACTAAAAATAATCCCAATTAATCAAGATGCGAACACATCTTGATTAATTGCATCCGGTTTCAAAAAGTTCAATTGCAATAAAAATTTAAAATTTTACCCTGATACCTAATCCCAACAAAATGGAACAAATACTCGAACAACACTATCAAGCTATCTCCAATGGAGACATTGAAACTTTGAAGAAAATGTACGCGGAGCATAGGTACCTCAATAATTATATGCTACAGCGTGCTGTATATGAAGAACAAATTCCTATAATTTGGTCACTTTGGGGCCAAGGTATCAAAACTGATGAAGCTACAGCAAAGACAATGGCAAGAAGTAAAAATCCAAAAATTTACAATTTAATTTTCGAGAATGAAATTCCTAACCCAGATGATATTCTTAGAGAAGCTATCATTTCAGGGAATCTTGAACTTGCTAAGAAACTAATTTCAAGAGTAAATTGTAAATTTCTTGAAGAAGAATGTATGTCTTGTGCTGTAATATCAGGTAAAATGGAAATGATCAATTGGGTTTATGAAAACTCTAGATTCAAGGTCCTTAAAACTCAAACATTCCAACACGGGATATCAACTCGTAATATTGAAATTCTAGAATGGTTGAGAAATCACGGTTGTCCTTACGATAAATCAAAATTTAACCACAACTTTATCAATTCTTATAATAATGTATTGAAAGAATGGGTAAGGAATTTACCTGACACCTATGATTCAGTTTCTACTGAACATATAAACAAGAAACAAAGATTGTTCTAAATTTTAAACAATAGATAATCAACTAATTCAACTAATTAAAAACAGATTTAATCACGATGTAATTACATCGTGATTAAATCGCATTAATTCAAAAATCATTCCTGGGAGCAAGCATATAAGGCAGCCATTGCCAACATTAATATAAAAAATAACATCAAAGCTGCCCAACACCAAAATATGATTTCATTTGTATCCATAAGGCTATTTTTACTTTAGAATGGTTATAATTCTTTAAATACTAACTTCAGTTTGCGTTGGTAATTTTACCAACGCAAATCGCATTAATTCTGAACAGGATAAAGTGGTGCCTCATTCAATTCATAAAAATATTTCATAGCTATACGTACATTTATACCGAGTTTCCCATCTCTCGTTTTAGCTTTATTCAACCAGTTCCAACAATTATTTTGAATTACCTTAGCAGCTCTTTCCTGTAATAATTTTATATTAGGTTTAAAGCTATTCTGATACAGTATAGCATTAATATCCCATTTTTTATCAGAATGTTTCTTGAAGAATTCAAATGTTAAGTTTGGATTATTAGAAATACAATCAAAAACCCAAGGTATATCTGGATTAGATTCGATGTCCTTCATTGTAATACTAGGATTACGTGAAAGACAGTAGTAATTCCATGGAAGTTCAGGATGATTTTTAACATCTTTGATTGTAATAT
Organism: Bacteroidota bacterium; assembly: GCA_021824625.1. Taxonomy (GTDB): domain Bacteria; phylum Bacteroidota; class Ignavibacteria; order Kapaibacteriales; family UBA2268; genus XYC2-FULL-35-21. The sequence continues at coordinate 1,627 of JAKAKE010000017.1, forward strand.
TAGGATTCAATGAAATGTAATACCAATTCCATGGAAGTTCAGGATGATTTTTAACATCTTTAATTGTGATACCCTCATTGGAAGAAATATACCAGTAATCCCATTTGAAATCAGGATATTTTTCGATATCTTTCATAGTTACTTTCATGTTTGTACTGATGTATTTCCAATTCCAACCCTTTTTATCGAGATTTTCATTAATAAATTCAAAGGTCAAATTGGGATTTTCTGAAACATCATAAAAACCCCAATATTCAGAATTAGGAAAATTTTTTATCATTTCCAAAGTTGTATATTTAGATTTAGAAAGCATTCTTAAATGATAAGCTGTATGCCCTTTGAATCTGTTTCTGTATTTATTGTAGAAATCGAGTGTTATATTTGGATTTTCTATAATATTATAAAAATTCCAAGGTAAATGAAGGTTATTTTCAATATCTTCCATAGTAATAGTCGAGCGTCCTGAAAGTCTGCTATAAAAACCAGTAAAATTGTTAGGAAGAGATATCTCATTAACGAATTCCATAGTAATATTTGGATTTTCTTCAATATCCAATAAAGACCAAGGAAGATCAAGATTTTTCAATATATCATATGGTTTTATACCAGGATTAATTGAAATACTTGGCCGATGCCAATATTTATCTTTATGCTTCCTTATAAACTCTATTGTCAAATTAGGATTACTTGAAGGTCCCCAGCATTTTTTGTTAAATAGATGGTAATTTTCATCTATAAATTCCATAGATATATTCGGATTATCCAGTAATTGTTTATACTGTAAGAATTTATCAGGGAAAGCAAGAATCATTTTTTCAAGTTCCGATAGCATTTACTATGTAAATAATCTATTTCTTTAATTACTTCTATTACTTCCATTCAAAGAAATCTGTGATATCATAAACCAAGTGGAAATGATTCCCAAAACTAAAATTGAAAAAGCTACTGAACAAGCAATTCAAGGAATTTACTATGCTCAGTGTCAAGAAGTAACCGATGAAACAAGAAAAGATCTTGGAGAAGTCTACAATTTGAATGATGATATAAATAGAGCTCATTCAGAATTGTTAAAAATCTCTGAAAAGTATCCTGTACCAAAGCCTGGTATTTTACAAAATATTCTTAACTTTATAACCCAACCTGTAACACTAAGTATCCCACAAATTGGTCATTTAATGGTTTTCTCAGCAGCAGGAGCAACTCTTTTATTGAAAAATAAGAAAACTATTACAGATGCAGATTTGTATTTTTCTCTTGGAATATCAACTCTTGGGATGGCGATAGAACCTATAGGTGAAAGAATCTTTGGTCGTAGAAAATAATTTGTTTGAAATTTGTGATGGTAATTACCATCACAAAAATTTAAAATTTTACCCCAGTCATCATTTCTAACAAAATGGAATCAACTTACGTATCACCACCAGAATACAAAGAAATTGAATTGAACGAAATCGAATTGAATGACCAAATGACAAATAGGTACACTATAAAGAAAACAAAAACTTTGATATATCTAATCATCATTTTATGGCAATTTTTGACATTTGGAGTAAATATAGCTAGTATAGTATTACTTATCAAATTTCAATACGATAATTACATCTCTTTTATGGTATTATCTTTATTGTCTCTCGCGATTAAAATTATTGTATCTACAGTTGGTCCACTCTATATCATCGAAAATGGTATCAAAGTAAACAAAACATCTGCTTTATTGTATGATATATTCTGGCTAGCCTTTGACACTATGATCTTGATACTAGCAATTTATTAATTTACCAAATTGTAAAGTACAACTAAATAAAAACTTAAAATAACAAAAAATTTCAAATAAACACAAGGTATTAATACCTTGTGTTTATTTGCATTAATATATTCTTCATAAGTAGAAACTTTAATTGCGTTTAAATTCTGAAATTATTTTCTGATATAATTGTGGGACAATGATGAAATGGTATCATAGTGCCTTTGGGAGGCATTTTTCCAGGTTCAAATCCTGGCTATCCCTTAAAAATCCAAATAAACTACAATAAATTATAACGTAGTTTATTTGAATTAAAATAAAGTCCTTAAGATGCTTTCCTTACAAACCATTGATTGTCAGCATTTGTAAGATCTGCTGTATTAGCAGGACCAACACCAGAAGAATAACCTATTTTATTATTTCCATCAAATAAATTGAAAATACCTTGTGTTTTATCAGTATATTTAATATTGAATGGTTGTAGAGTACTAAGATTATTTACGAATTTGTTTCCTGAGATACCATAATATCCTTGAGTTCCCTTTAATGCTAAATTTCCATCGCTTGTATTAGATATAGAAATTACATCTACATTTGAACCATTACATAATATTTGTCCATTACCATCTAATGTTTCACTGCAAACATAGTTACCGTTTATACCACCATAATCACTAACCAAGAAATAATTTCCATCAGGAATACAATCACTTTGTAAGACCGTTGGACAAGCCTTACCGCTACCCGATGATGGAGTGGTTATTGTTCTTGATTTAGTTTTTGATGTAGGATCACAAGTAGACCAACCAGAAACTACACAATCTACATTAGGTGTACAAGATTGTGTAAGAGGTGGACAAGCTTGTCCTTTACCAGACGCTGCTGTTGTTACGGTTCTTGTTTGTAAACTTGTAGCAGGGTCACATGTAGACCAATCTGAAACTACACAGTCTATATTAGGTGTAAAAAACCCAGTGAAATACAAACCTGATAATACAGCAGCCACGATAATTATCAATGCTGAAATGGAACTTATTATAGTTGAATATTCCATCTTTATAATACGTTACAAATAAAATTTTGTTTTCATTAAATCTCGAAAAAAGTTTTAATGACCACAGATTAATGATCCAAATGATTTTTTAATTTTTTCTTGAACACGATCTCTTTACCGTAAATATAGAAGGTTTGGTTCTAGTTGACCAATACTTTTCACGACGTTTTTCCTGTTTCTTCAAAGATCTGTAATATCTAGGATCTTCTAATAGATGAGCAATGACTATCATACAGGTAAGCTTCAAATTGTCATTTGTAACATTGGTTGTTTTACAATGAAGCTCCTTTCCGTGCTCTAATTCAATTTGCATACCAGTTTTCCATTCATCAAATGGAACTACATCGTGGTTTATATTGAATTTCTTGGAATATTTTTCCGCTATCGCGTTGGTTATTCTCATCACTTGAGTATACCCATTCCAATTAAAAATAATTTCAGCTATGCTTAGGAGATTTATTGCCATTGATTGCGTCTACCTGTAAATTCTTAATCTACCATCAATTTACTACTGTATCCATCTACAGACATTCTATATATATTTCTACAAATTTTAAATGTTTGTCCAAAGGTAGAATGTGTTATCACCAAACCTTTGGATTTCAAGTAAAATGGTATATGTAATTCCTGAGCACATATACCATTGTATCCGTTATTATCATAAGTTTCTTTCATTGAAAAGTAGTAATTACTAAATACATCTATATTCTCAGAACTTCCTATACACATTTGATCATACATATATACATCATCTTCATTGCTACTAGGAATTATAGTATCATAAAGTTTATCAGGATTATAATCATCAA
>JAKAKE010000054.1 GCA_021824625.1 Bacteroidota bacterium
GAAAATGCCGATTGCAATTCAGGAGGAAAATTTGATTCCATCATCACAAGTGAACGCCGCATTCCGACAATTGCAGGGACATGTTCAATAGTAATCGGACATTCCTGCATACATGCACCACAAGTTGTGCATTGCCAGAGTGCCTCGATACTTTCATAATCTCCGACAAACTTTTTATTTAATAATTCATTTTCTTTTTCTGACAAATCAACTTTTCCATCTGTTGATTTCATCTGCTTTTTCATGATTGGTGCTTTGTCCAAAGTCCTGTGCCTGATTTGAACGATAATTTCTCGCGGGCTCAGTTCTTTACCTGTGATATGAGCAGGACACACACTCGTACATCTTCCGCAGTGAGTGCAGGAATAGCTGTCCAGAACAGATTTCCATGATAAATCTTCAAAATCAACTACCCCGAATTTTTCCACTCCTTCTTTTTCAAAATCTATCCTGTCAACTTTATTTGTTGGTTCGTAATTTGAAAAATATACATTTGGAATGGATGTGTAAACATGAAAGTGTTTTGAGAATGGAAGATAATTAGCAAATGCAAGAATGAAGATAATATGTACCCACCAACTGATATGATAAACGGAATTCACCCATGAATCAGGTAGTATTCGACTAATAAAAATTGATACAGGGTGCATCCATTCGTGAGAGGGGTACATGAAATTCATCGTAGAATTATAGAACAGTAATGCTGTAACGATAAAGAAAATTGATAGCAGAACAATAAGTGCATCTTTAATTTCTTTTGAATCATTTGGCAATCTCTCAACTTTAATAATGAATCTTCTTATTAAAGATATAATGATGGATATAAGAACAATTAAGCAAAAAATTTCGGTGGAGATAGTAATTACCGGGTAAAAAGGTCCAAACCATAACAATGAAAATTTTGGATAAATGCCCTGAATCACTGCTTCTGCTGCCGAAAATAAGAGCATTAAAAATCCCCAGAATATTCCTGCGTGAATAATACCTGCAAGTTTGAACCTGAAAATTCTGCTTTGCCCAATGGCTACTTTTAACGTATGGACAATTCTTTTCCAGGGGTGGTCGCTCCTATTCTCAGGTTGAGCCAGTTTGAGGTATGACAACAAACGGAGGATATTCCTCAAAAAAATTGTAACAGATGCAATAAGAATAACAATAAATATTATTTGTTTTAATTCCATAACTGAAATTTATATTATTATTAACTCGCTGAACATTGACAAATAACAGCTTTTCAAGTAAAACAAAGATAAAAAAAAATTTATAAATTCAAACTTATTGTGTAACCCCGTGTTGCATTAAATACATGATTTTATTAATCCAATCAATTTGAAAACTAAATTTGATATTCTGATTATTTTCATTATTTTTGAATTTAACCATTTGGTTAAATTATTTAGTTAAAAATTAGAAATGTTGAATAAATTATAAATATGACGGTTGTTGAGGTCAGGGGATTAACGAAAAAATATGGTAAGAAGCCTGCCATCAGTAATCTGTCATTTGATGTAAATGAAGGAGAAATATTTGGTTTCATCGGTCCCGATGGTGCAGGCAAAACAACTTTATTCAGAATACTCACAACTTTACTTTTGCCGAATGAAGGAAATGCGAAAGTACTTGGCAAGGATGTAGTAAAGGATTACAAATATCTCCGACAACGTTTGGGGTATATGCCGGGTAGGTTTTCACTATATATGGATTTGACGGTTGAAGAAAATCTGAAATTTTTTGCTTCTATTTTTAATACAACAATAGAAGAAAATTATGATTTAATAAAAGATATTTATTCACAAATTGAACCTTTCAGGGAGAGGCGTGCCGGAGATTTGTCGGGTGGAATGAAACAAAAGCTTGCATTATCCTGCGCATTAATACATAAACCCCAACTTCTCGTACTCGATGAACCGACAACCGGTGTTGATGCTGTTTCAAGAAAAGAATTTTGGGAAATGCTGAAAAGATTAAAAGAACAAGGTATTACAATCATCGTCTCAACACCATACATGGATGAGGCAATTTTGTGTGACAGGATTGCTCTCATACAGAACGGTTCAATCTTAAAAATTGATACTCCAAATGGGATTGTCTCGGGATTCAGGAAAAATTTATTTTCAATTAAGGCCAATAATAAATACGACACAATAAAATTTCTTGAATCTTATGAATTCGCAGACTCTGTCTATCCTTTCGGAGACTCGATTCATTATTTGGATATACGGGAAAATTTAAATAGTAATGATTTGCTTTTTGATTTGCAATCAAAAGGAATTGCCGATTGCAAAGTGGCAGTAATTGAAGCAGGAATCGAAGATGTGTTCATGTCTTTAATGAAGGAAAATAGAGATGAACAATAATAAAAAAGTTATTGAGGTATCAGACCTGACAAGAAAATTTGGAAAATTCACGGCTGTGGATAGTATAAGCTTTGATGTGAAAGAAGGAGAGATATTTGGATTTCTCGGGGCAAACGGAGCAGGTAAAACAACAGCAATAAAAATGCTCATAGGATTACTTTCACCAACATCGGGTAAGGCAACTGTAGCGGGATATGACGTATATAACCAATCGGAACAAATTAAGAAAAGTATTGGTTATATGAGCCAGAAATTTTCCTTGTATGAAGATTTGACTATTGCTGAAAACATTAGTTTCTATGCAGGTATTTATGGATTGACTGATGAACAAATTAATGATAAAACAGATTTACTTCTAAAAAAATTAGACCTTGAAAATTCGAGAAATGAGTTAATCAAATCACTGCCGCTTGGATGGAAGCAGAAACTTGCTTTTTCTGTTGCCATAATCCACGACCCAAGTATTGCATTTCTGGATGAACCGACTGGCGGAGTTGACCCAATCACGCGGCGTCAATTCTGGAATTTGATATATGAAGCCGCTGAAAACAAAAGAACAATTTTTGTTACTACTCATTATATGGATGAGGCAGAATACTGCGACAGAGTATCAATCATGGTGGATGGAAGAATTGAAGCACTTGATTCTCCTGCAAATCTTAAATCAAAGTATGATTCAGCAACAATGAATGATGTGTTTATTCAACTCGCAAGAAAAAATCAGGTGAAGGAATGAGAATTTTTGCTAATTTCATATTGAAGGAGATATATCATATTACGAGAGATTGGAGGTCTCTTCTTGTTTTAATTTGTATTCCGGTTATCCAGCTTTTTCTTTTTGGCTATGCAATCCGTACCGAATTGAATAATGCTGAAATAGGTATTATTGACCGTTCAAAAGATTATATTACTCAAGAAATAACAAATAAGATAATATCATCCGGATACTTCGAACTCTCTGCATACATCGAAAATGAAAAACAAATTGAACACTTATTTAAAAATGGAACTGTCAAAGAAATAATTATTTTCGAACCGGATTTTGCAAAAAAGTTAGAGAAAGAAGGCAAGGCTTCGGTTATGTTAATAGCTGATGCAAGTAATCCGAATATAGCTACACTTGTTACTTCTTATACATCATCAATAATAAGAACCTACCAGCTCGAATTGAATATGAAATCAATAAAAGCTAATACAATTATTATTCCCGAAGTTAAAATGCTCTTCAATCCTGAGTTAAAGAGCGTGTATATGTTTGTTCCCGGATTAATTGCATTAATTCTTATGCTTGTTTCTGCATTGATGACCTCAATAGCAATTACACGTGAGAAGGAAATGGGCAGTATGGAAGTATTGCTTGTTTCTCCTTTGAAACCGCAAATGATAATCATAGGAAAAGTTGTTCCTTATGTAGTTATATCATTTTTCAATTCTATGTCTGTACTTGCACTTTCAATTTTAATATTCCACATTCCGTTTGAAGGAAGTTATATACTTTTTATTTTTGAAAGTCTGCTTTTCATTATTACGGCACTGGCTTTAGGTATTCTGATTTCTACTATTGCAAAATCACAGTTGGCAGCTATGATGATTTCTCTTGGCGGATTGTTGATGCCTACAGTTCTCTTATCGGGGTTCATTTACCCTGTTGAAAATATGCCTTTAGTATTACAATGGCTGAGTTATTTGATTCCGGCAAAATGGTTTTTGATAATATTAAAAGGAATAATGCTAAAGGGATTAGGAATCGAGCATCTCTGGAAAGAAACACTCATCCTTACGGGAATGGCAATTTTTTATCTTGCAGTCAGCACAAGAAAATTGAAAATAAGATTGGAGTAATCATCTCAGCAATACAATTTAATTGATTCAACAAAATATTTTCTTCAAGGAATTTTAAACTAATGTTGATTATTTTTGTTTGTCTGTGATAGTGTATTAAAAATCAAATATGGTTGAATTGATTTAATAAATGAACCTAAAGCTCATAAATTTTGTTTCTCGTCGGTTTTCGATGTCAGCAAAAAGGCAGAGATTTCTGAACTTTGCCCGTATGGTTGCACTTATCAGCGTCATGCTGGGCAGCCTTTCACTCATCGTTTCATTGTCTGTTTTGGATGGCTTCGAGACTATGCTTAAAGAAAATGCTGTAAAGTTTACTTCTCACATTACATTGAGAGCTTATGACAGCAGACCAATTGAAAATTATGATTCAGTCAGCAATATAGTAACAAAAACATTTCCTCAAATAAAAGCAATTGCTCCGGTAATCGAAAGAGAAGGACTTATTCGTTCTAAGACTTTTGTCGAAGGAGTGTTGATAAAAGGCACATCAGAAAAATATGATATTACTAACGTAAAAAATAATATTGTAAATGGAAAATTTCATTTCTCAAATTCAAATGCGAATGAATTAATCATCGGAAAAAGATTAGCAAATAAACTTTCAGCTAAACTTGGTGATTCACTTGTTCTTTACACAATGAAATCAGGAAGTATTGATAACATGGGATTCCCTGAAATCGAGAAATTCAGGGTAATCGGAATATACGAAACAGGAATGGCTCAGTATGATGATATTTATGTATATATCCCATTTGAAAAAGCATCCCGGTTTTTCCGTCTTCCTGAAAATTCTGCATCTTCATTTGATATTCTTTTGCATAATGTGAATGATGCTCCCAGTGTAAGTAAACAGCTCGATTCCTATCTTGGATTTCCGTTTTACTCATTCACGGTATTTGAACTTCACAAATCCATCTTCACTTGGATTGAATATCAGAAAGCACCCATCCCGCTTGTGCTGGGATTAATAAGCATTGTTGCGGTTCTGAATATCATAACTATTTTACTGATTGTTGTTGTTGAAAAGACACATTCAATAGGCATACTCAGGGCATTGGGAATGGACAACAAAAGCATACTTTCAATTTTCATCGTTCAGGGAACTTTAATAGGTCTAGCCGGAACACTGATTGGTTCTGCTATAGGATTAACTTTCTGTCTTATACAACAGACATTCGGAATAATCAGATTGAACGGAGAAATTTATTTTCTTGATGTACTTCCTGTTCAAATCCAATTCTGGCATTATGCAATAGTAATCGGAATGTCGCTTGCATTGTCATTTCTTGCAACAATAGTCCCGTCATTCATAGCATTGAAAGTAACACCCGTCAAGGCGATAAGATATAAATAAATTCTTTAAGGTCACAATTTGTGACCTTAAAGAATGTCTCAACCAACTCAACCATAGGGTTAACCCTATGGTTGAAATTAATAAAAAACAATGACTTACAAACTTGAGGTCACAAATTGTGATGTCAAGTTTATTTGAGGTATCACAAAATGTGATACCTGGTCTGTAAGTGATTATATTTGGTAGCTTATCACAATTTGTGATAAGCATAAAAAAAAAGTTAAATATAGTTTTCAATTTATTTATATTTGTGAATAACAATTTAAAGGCTGGGAAATGAAAAAAGGATTCACACAAAAATCAATTCTGATATTTTTGATATTTACATTATCATCAATTAAATTATTATCTCAATATTATACAGTTATTGAATATCTGAAAAAAGGTAATGCAAAAATTAATAGTGGCGACTACAGAGGAGCAATTCAGGATTATAACAAGGCATTAGAACTCAATCCAAACTCCGATGATGCTTATAACAATAGAGGAGTTGCAAAAAATGAGCTTGGCGACTACAGAGGAGCAATTCAGGATTTTAACAAGGCATTAGAACTTAATCCAAACTTCCCTAAAGTTTATAACAACAGAGGAGTTGCCAAAAGTCATCTTGGTGACAACAGAGGAGCAATTCTGGATTATAATAATGCAATAGAACTCAATCCAAACTACGCTGATGCTTATCACGGAAGAGGATCTTCAAAAAATGAGCTTGGCGACTACAGAGGAGCAATTCAGGATTTTAACAAGGCATTAGAACTTAATCCAAACTTCCCTAAAGCTTATAACAACAGAGGAGTTGCCAAAAGTCAGCTTAGCGACTACAGAGGCGCAATTCAGGATTTTAACAAGGCATTAGAACTCAATCCAAACAACGCTCAAACTTATAAAAGCAGAGGTGTTGCTAAATTTGAACTTGGAGATATTGATGGTGCTTGTTGGGATTGGTCAAAAGCAGGAGAATTGGGCTATATGAAAGCCTATGATTTGATTGAAGAATATTGTAAATAAAAATTGTTTAAAAAATTATTTTATTTTATTTAAAAGTACAATGGAAATATCAAATTCTTTATTAACAATAATTCTATCATCATCAGTTTTAGCCTCATTAATTGCAGCTTTTATCAATATCTGGTCTGTGATAAAAAATCAAAAGGGGTTAAAAGAAATTGAAAAACTTAAGAAACAATATGATCTTATATATAAAAAAATTGATTTAATGGCTAAATCAAAATCGGAACTTATGAATATGAAAATAGGCCTTGATATTTCAGATTCTTATAATTTATCCAATCTTAAAGATTATCATTCAAGATTAAAAATTTATCAAAAATATAATGAGGATTTCATTAATCAAAGGTCAATATATTTTAATATTGAGCCATATATGGACTTTGATTTAAAAAATGAAATAAATGATAATTTTCTTGACCCATATGAACAAAAAGCTTTAGAATACTTTGAGAAAGGTATCAAGGATATAAATGAAAATAAAGTTGATGATTCTGAATTACAAAAATCAATTGAGATTTATTTTGCAAGCATATTACCATATATAATATATTTTAGAAAAACACTCTGCTTAACAATAGACAACCAAATAATTAGATTTAAAAAAGAATTTATTTAGTTAAGAAATTGAATTATTCCCAAAGTGCATCATGAAACACATACTTTTCATAATCCTTCTTCTCTCTTTCTGCATTTATGCAAATGCTAAAACAATCAGCTCGACAAAAAAGAGAGGGGAATGGAATAATCCAAAGACTTGGGTGAAAGGGAAAGTGCCAACTGCTAATGATAATGCGATTATCAAAGGCGAGGTTGTAATCAAAATGGCTGATACTGTCAATCAGATTACGATTCAGAAAAATGCAAAGCTTGTGGTTGACAACACCGTTGATTCAAAATTTGTCGTAATGGCTATTGTCAATATTTCCGGCAAACTGCAAATCATTAATCAAGGTTTTCTGCAAATATTGGAAGATATTGAAAAAACAAAGACAGGAGAAATTGATAACAGGTCAGTTATAGAAGTCGGGAAGTGATTAGATAATATTTTATTTTATGCTTTTGCTAAAACGTGTTTGATTTTTCGAACACCTTTAATAAGTTCATTAGAAGGTTTATCTAATTTTATATCATTATAAAGTTCATCAACAAGAAATTCCAAATCAAGCTTTGTCTTTTCTTCGAGATAGGATTTACGAAATGTAATATCTTCCATTTTTTTATTGAAATATTTTTGTGCATTATTCATTTTCATTTCTCCTTAAATAATCTCTGATTTTTATGGCTTTATCAATCTCTGAATTTGGAGTTTTATCAGTCGTTTTTATAAAACCATGTGTAAAAATAATCAATTTCCCTTTTACAAAGAAATACAAACATCTTGAAATTTTATTTTTCAGTGGAACTCTTAACTCGAAAATTCCATCTCTTAAATATTTCGAAAGTTTTGTACTTGGATAAGGTACTATATTTAATCTTTCAACCAGCTTTTCCATATATGCTTTTATTTTTGCACTTTCATTATTGTTGAGACTATCGAGATGAATATTCATTTCGATTTTTCCATTATATTCAGCAAAATCATAACTGTATGATTGTTCTTCCATCAATAAAATTTGTTACTATATTCAATTTTCGTTATTCTTACACAAACTTAATTATATTCATAATAAATTAACAAATGATTAAAAAAAATATTTTAATCAATATCAAATTGTTTGGTAAATAATTCATTTCTGGCGTCTAATATTCACCATTGTAGATAATTACCCATCTATTTTAGTGATTATAATATGCAGTTCGATGGCTATAATGAAGCACTTATTTATAATTTAATATTAGATGATAAACCGACAACATCATTACATTTGCTAAGTATTTATATTATATAAAATTAATCCAATACTCAGAGAGAAATAAAATCATATTGTTTATATTATTATTAATGGTTGTGTTTATAATCAACCACTCATCTTTGTGGCACATTCATTGTAAAACCAAAAGTCTGAACCACTGATTAAAAGACTAAATGATTAAGTGGATTCGATTAAAAATTGAAAATTAAAAATTAAAAATTTTTTTGCAGATGGATTCTCAGGGAAAAAAATATTACGGATTTGATGCTAAGGCAGACGAAAAAGCAATCGTAGAGGCATTGCTCCATGATAAACAACTTTTCGAGAATCCGGAACTAATCAGGAAAGTTGCATTTGATTTCTCTGAAGTATTTCCTGCCGAACTTTTTGATGTTACAGGGGAAATACTCGATTTTATAAAAAGCATGGATGCTCAGGCCAGAATGGATTCTCAAACAAAAGAGGTGAAAGGTGCTTAAGGAAATTTACACGGCGGCAATGGGTATGATTCCGCAGCAGACAAAGCTGGAGGTAACTGCGAATAACATCGCAAATGCCAATACGACAGGTTTCAAGCGCGAAGCGGTGTTCGAAAGAAACCTGATTGACGCAAAGCAGAATCTGAATAATGTTCCCGGAGACGTTGAACAGGATGATCCGCCAACGGGTACTTATGTGGATTTTTCCAGCGGCAGCTTTAACCAGACCGACAACCCGCTTGACCTCGCAATCGAGAATAAGAACGGATTTTTTGTTCTTCAGGATGAAGCCGGAAATTTGTTCTATTCCAAAGCGGGACATTTCAAACTTTCGACTGATGGAACGATTCAAGCCATGGACGGCAAAAACTTGATGGGGCTGAACGGGTATTTATCCGTCAGCGGTGAATTTATGAAAAGCGAATCGGGAGTGAATAATTCAAATGCTCTGAATCTCAGGATTGCCGAGAATGGTGATGTATTCATAAATGAGTTGAATATCGGAACCGTTCAGATTGCAGGAGTTGATAATCTCGATACTTTGAAAAAAGTGTCTGACAATGCTTTCGAAGCAAGGGAAGATACAAACATTAATGTGATTCCTCAGGAGGAGGTAGCATTACGCCAGGGATGGCTCGAGAATTCAAATGTTGACGTGATTAAGGAAATGGTGTCAATGATTGAGCTTCAAAGGGCATTTGAAGCAGGGAGTAAGGTTATCCATGCCAATAACGAAACGCTCGAAAAGAGCATTTCATTAGGCAGGTACTATTAGAATTGATAACGATGTCATTCTGAACCTGGTTCAGAATCCATTAGCATTATTCCTATGGATGCTGAAATAAATTCAGCATGACAAGAAAAGATTATAGAAAATTAATTCAGGAAGAACAAATGGATAAAACGCTAAGGACGGCGGCTTCGGGTTTGACAGCCCAGCAAAGGTTTGTTGAAATAATCGCAAACAATCTGTCAAACGTCAACACGACAGGTTTCAAGAAGACAAGGCCGGAGTTTCATGATTTACTTTATGAAACTCTGAAGCCTGCCGGTGGCAACAGAACCGATGGTGTAGAACCATTGAACGAAGTTCAGATTGGTTCAGGTACAGAATTAACCGCGACTACAAAGCAATTCTCACAAGGCGATATTAAAGAGACAGCAAATCCTCTCGATATGGCAATTAACGGAGAAGGATTTTTTATTATTCGAAAGCCGGATAATTCTTATGCTTACACGAGAGACGGCTCATTCCAGCTTGACCGAAACGGACAGATTGTAACCTCACAAGGATATTTTCTCGACCCGGGTTTTAATATTCCGGCAGAAACCCTGGCTGTAAATATTACGAGGGATGGTGTTGTAAGTGTCAGGACAGATGTTACCGAAGAGGAACAGACACTTGGTCAAATCGAGCTTGCACGGTTTATTAATCCTGCCGGTTTACATGCAATCGGCGATAATCTTTTTGTCGAGACACCTGCCTCAGGCAAGGCGAATTTTGAACAGCCCGGAATTAATAACACGGGTGAATTGGTTCAAAGCCACCTCGAGCAGTCGAATGTTGACGTCGTTGAAGAGATGATTAATATGATTGTTGCCCAGCGTGCTTACGAGCTTAATTCGAAAGCGGTCTCTACAGCACAGGATTTATTGAACACAGCGGTAAATCTGAAGAGATAAAAGATGAATTTTTATTCTGAAAATATCGTAAAGAAATGTCACACAAAGTCCCGAAACAAGTTCGGGATAAACTCCGTAGAAGTGTGTTTAAAGGGTTCAATTCAGTCTTCGACTTCGCTCAGACTGACACTTTTAGCTTTTTTTCTTTTTTCTTTTTGGACAATAGCATTTTCCAAATCAACATTCTCAGGCGAAAGACTGAAACAAGCTTGTATTGAATATGCTCAGAGTTTAATTGGAAATAATGCAGAAATAAATCTGATTGAAAAAATCGAAGACCAAACATTTGAAGAATCCGGAATAACGGCAATATGCACAGGGAATGAAAAATCATTACGCGGGAATTGTTTTATCGGAGTTGAATTTTACAGAAATGGTTTTCTTCTACGAAGGCTTCAGGTGCCTGCAAGAATAAAGATATTTATGGAAGTGCCTGTCGCTGTGAAAACAATTTTCAGAGGAGCTTCAATTCAGAATGAAGATATAAAAATCGAGAAAAAAGATATTACAAACTACAATGTTTCGGATATTCTCAGTCCCGAAGAAATAATCGGGAAGAAAGCAAGAAACAATATACCTATTGATGGAATAATAGTAAGATTGTCAATCGAAAATGAGAAAGTCATTAGTCGTGGCGATAAAGTGAAAATAGTGGTGGAATCGGGCGCTATAAAAATCTTTGCGGCTGGAGAAGCCCTCCAGGATGGAGCAACAGGGGATTTGATTCTCGTAAAAAGGGAAGGAACCCAGACTAAGCTGCAAGGGAAAGTTGCCGCCGATGGTACAGTTATTATATCACAAAATTAAATGGTGGCACAAATGAAAAAGTTTTTTTTAATAAGCATAACAGCAATATGGATTTGTTGCTTTTACGGCATGGACGCCGTTTATGCTCAATTTATCCAAAATAGCGCCCGCTCACTATTTTCTGATGTCAAAGCTTTCAAGGTTGGCGATGCCATTATGGTATTGATTATGGAAGATACTCAGGCAGACAATTCTGCGACTACAAGCGACAGCCGTTCGACTGATTTATCCGGCGGGGTTGATTTCTCATCGGGTGGAAGCGGTTTCAATGGCAGTGGCGGATTGAAAACCGGTACAAGTTTTAAAGGACAGGGACAAACCCAAAGAAAAGAGAAAATCCGCTCCCGTTTGAGTGCAAGGGTGATGGAAGTTGACGATAACGGTAACCTGAAAATCGAGGGAACAAGAAGTACGAGAGTAAATGGTGAAAATCAGAAAATTGTGATTAAAGGATTTGTCAGGCCCGTTGATGTTCTGCCGAACAACTCAATTTACTCTTATAGCATTTTGGATTTAACTCTTGAAATATACGGAGACGGTTCAGTATCTAAGATTCAAGAACCGGGTTTAATTACAAGTTTCCTGAGATTTTTATTTTAGTAATGTGATATGCTCATTTCAGAAAAGAAAAATATGGGTTTGATTTCAAAGTTGTCAATAATTTTTTTAATGACAACATTCGTCATTTTTGATGCTCAGTCGGCAAGAATAAAAGACATTGCAACTATCGAGGGTGTTACAGGCGTTCAGGTTATTGGATATGGTTTGGTAACAGGACTGAATAATACAGGCGACAATCAACGTTCAACATATACAGTACAATCTGTATCGAATATGCTGAAAAGATTCGGTTTGACCATACCGCAAACTGACCCGCGGATCAGAAACGTTGCCGCAGTTATGGTAACTGCCACACTTCCGACTTTTTCCAGACCTGGTTCAAAAATAGATGTCCAGGTTTCATCAATCGGAGATGCTACTTCTTTGCAGGGGGGTATTCTATTAATGTCTCCAATCTCTACTGCAAATGGGACCATTGTCGGTATGGCACAGGGAGCATTATCAGTCGGAGGTTTTGATTTCCAGGCAATGGGAACAAGAGTAACGAGAAACTTTGTTACATCGGGTAGAGTTCCGAATGGGTTAATACTTGAAAAAGAAATACCCGGTACTATAATACAAAACCAGCAAATAAAAATTATATTAAGAGACCCTGATTTTACTACAGCTAATAATATTGCAGCTGCAGTAAACGGTTTGTCTAATCTTGCAAACTCAGCTTATGCTCTTGACGGAGGAACTGTTCAGGTTCAGTTCCCAACAACCATAACTCCACAACAGATTGTTCAGACAATTTCACAAATCGAATTACTGAATGTTGTGAGCGACCCGGTTGCAAGAGTTGTAATCAATGAGAGGACAGGTACAATTGTAGTTGGTGGAAATGTTCAGCTTCTTCCCGCTGTAATCGCTCACGGAGGATTAGAAATTCAGATTCAAAAACAGGTTGTATTCGCTCAGCCAGGTCCTTTCATGGTATTTAATAAAACATGGCCCATGGCCGGTGTGGCTACAATAACTGCAGATGAACAAATTAATCCTGCAACAACATTAAATACACCAGTCCCTGCTACCGTTCAGGACATTGCAAATTCATTAAATCTTTTGAAGGTAAAGCCGAGAGACCTGATTTCAATTTTTCAGGCTCTAAAGGAATCGGGTTCATTACAGGGAGAATTGATTATACAGTAAACTATGGCTCATTCTATTCAAATATATAATGCTTTATCTGATACTGAAGTTCAGCGTAATAAATTGAACGAATCTGCTCAATTGAAAAATGCCTCCATTAAAGGTATAAATTTATCGGATGCTGAAAAATCAAGGATTGCCGAAGCCTCAAGAGGCTTTGAATCTATGTTTGTGAATATCATGTTCAAGGAAATGAAAAAGGGGCTTCTCGACAAAGAAGATGATGAAAAAAACGACAGCCTTAGTGTTTTCGGTGCTGATACATTTGAAGGATATACTGACATGATGTTCTCCGATGAGATATCAAAAAGCGGGAAAGGTATAGGCATTGCCGAAATGATTTATTCTCATTTAACAGGTGGTGATTCTTTAAAACCAATTACAATGGAAGTTCCTGATAATATACCTGAAGTCAAAGTTGAACCTTCAATTTTGAAAGCTCCGATTGAAAGTAATCCGATTAAAGAATCAAAACCGACTATTTTCGGAGATTCATTTATTGACAGGCTTAATTCAAGAATAAGTAAATATGAAAATATTATTAATGAAGCATCAAGTATTTATAAAGTACCAAAAAATGTCATAAAGGCAATTATTGGTGCCGAATCGGCTGGCAGGGCTGATGCTGTTTCTTCGGCAGGTGCAAAGGGCCTTATGCAGTTAATGGACGGAACTGCCGATAATTTAGGTGTAAGAAATTCATTTGATGTAAAACAGAATATTTTTGGGGGAACAAAATATATAAAATTAATGCTGGATAAGTTTGACGGAAATATTGAATATGCCCTTGCCGCATATAATGCCGGTCCTGGGAATGTAATGAAATATTCCGGTATTCCCCCGTTCAAAGAGACTCAGTCTTATGTTGTAAGAGTCAAGAAATATATGAAAATTCTAAATAATGAAATATAAAAAGTAAATTAATATAAGGTGTCAGGATGACCAATTTATTAACATATTTGAAATACGAAAAACAACTTTTGAAAGAGATGATTGTGCTTGCTCAAAAACAGCAGTCTGCTCTTATCAAATTCAATACAAACGAACTCGACAGGATTACTTCCTATCAGTCAGAAGTGTCGAAATCACTTAAACAGGCGGAAGAAAAGCGTATTAAAATGCTAATGGCAATGTTTGGTGTCTCAAGGGTAGAAGCAACTAATATGCGGCTTTCTGCCATCATCGAAAAGATGAACAAGGAAGATGTTCTCGAGCTTGAAACCATGAAAGGTGAAATGAATTCTCTCATAGGCAATCTTCAACATTTTAATACATTGAACAGGGTTCTTGCAAACCGCGCCAGAAACAGCGTGAGGGAAATTCTTACGATTTTAACTAATGGGACAAATAACGTCTGTAATGTAAAAGTATAATATTTAAAAAATTAATATATTTAAAAATTAATTATAAAATAAAATATGTCAAGTTTTTCATCACTGGAAATCGGTAAAAGAGGGTTACAGGCACAGCGACTCGGCTTAGATGTAACTACAAATAATATTGCTAATGTAAATACTCCGGGCTATGCCAGAAGACAGGCAATATTGGTTGAAACTGCTCCTCGAAGGATAATGGCCGGTTTTATTGGTACTGGCGTTCTTGTTGATAATATAAGAAGTTACAGGGAAGAATTCTTCGACCGTGAAATACGTAAAAACATGTATCAGCAGACCGGCTTTGAACTTGATGAAGCAGTTTTTCAAAGAATTGAAAGTATTTTATCTGAACCTTCTGAACTTGGCTTGAATGAATCAGTTACCAAATTTTTTAATGCTTTCGAAGAGGTTTCTCTTAATCCCGAAGATGTTGCCAACAGACAATACCTGCTCGATACAGCACAAACAATGGTTGACCGGTTTCATACAATTTCAAGCCGTTTAACTGATTTAAGAGGTGAACTGAAGAGTAAATTTGTTCAGGATATTGACAGCGCCAATAGACTTATTGCTGAAATTGCTGATTTGAATAAAAAAGTGTATTCAACATATTCACTTCCAGGGGGCGATGCACAGACATATATTGACCAAAGAGAATTAAAACTTGAGGAACTTTCCAAAATTGCCGGAATAACCGTTACCCAAAGTGATTATGGAAGTGTCAATGTTTTTATTAATGGTAAAAATATTATTAATCAGGATACTTACTATACATTAAGATTAAATGAACAGACGAGCCCTCTGACTGGCACTACCATTCAGGTCGAAGCCGTTGACCCAAACGGAAATTCACAATTCCTTTTTCCTCCCGGAGGCGAACTTGCTTCGATAGCAAAGCATTTCAATACAACATTAAATGAGCTTAGCTCAGGTTTTTCTATTATGAAAAACCTTAATGATTATGCAGATGCCATAGTATCGAATGTTAATTTTGAAATGAACAACGGCTATGGACTCGATGATAATACAGCTCCTCCTCCGGGTAGAGATTTCTTTGACACAGCCGGTTTAACTGCCGCTTCAATTAATTTATCTACGGATGTTGCTAACCCGAGAGATATTCCTTTATCTTCAGCTCCGGGTGAACCGGGTAACAGTAACATAGCACTTAACATAGCGGGGATGACTGTTACTCAGAGCTTTGTTAATGATTATGTCGAGCTGATTGGTAAAATCGGGCAAATGGGAAAGGATGCAGGAAATGGGAGAAATACGACAAAATTGATTGCAGACCAACTTTCAAATCAGAGGGAATCTGTAATTGGAGTTAACCTCGACGAGGAAGCAGTTAACCTGATTAAATTCCAGAAAGCATTCGAAGCATCATCGCGGGTTGTGAATTTGGCAAATGAAATTCTTGGGACTATTATTAATCTTGGCAGATAATTATTGGTTATTATATGAGAATTACACAAAATTCAATATTTACTAATTTTCAAACATCACTCCAGAACATTCAGGAGAGAAGATTCCGCGAACAGCAAAAGCTCAGTACAGGCAAGGATATTCTCAGCCTTGCCGATAACCCGAAAAGTGTTAGGGAGATTAAAGACTTAACTAATAAAATTAGTAAAAATGAGATAATCCTTTCAAACCTATCGAATACATATAATGAATTAGCCTCTGTAAACGAAAATGTTGATTCCATGATTACTATTGTCGGAAATATCAAGCAACTTCTTGTTGATTCAACTCAAATCGGTGCATCGAAAAGTCTTGCAACTCTAGGGACAAATGTTAAAGGATTGTTGGAAGACCTTGTTAAGTTAGCTAATTCAGGCTATAAGGATAAATTTCTTTTTTCAGGGACTCAAACCATTGCAAGTTCCATTGTTCCAACAGTTCCGGAAACCGATAATAATCCGTTTGAAATTGTAACCGATGCACCGACTCCGGCTAATCCTTCGGGCTTGAGAGTATCTTTCAAGGGGAACATGAATGACAGGACTGTGCATAAAGATTCAACCACGACTGAAGTAATAAATTTAAAAGCAGATGAGTTGTTTGGAACAAACGGAGAACAATTTTTCCAGGCAATTGTTGATATTTACAACCTGATGTCATACCAGAACGGTTTGCCGAGGCCTGATAATCAGGGATACTCGAAAGCCGAGTCGGACCAGATAAGCGATGCTAACAAAAGGATAATGAATTTCTATGATAAGCTAACTTTTGCTAATTCCAAGAATGGCTCGAGGTTGAATAGGATTAGTACCATACAGGACCAATTAACTGAAGAAATAACAAGGCTGAAAGGTTTCAGGTCATCCTTGGAAGATGCTGATATAGCTCGAACTACACTTGAACTTAAGAAGGATGAGACTGCACTGAGCTACACTTTGCAGGTTGGTTCAAATCTGATGTCCAGAACTTTATTTGATTTTTTAACTTGAATTAAATACCAACTATTATGATTAATATAATTATATTACTAATGGTACAATTTTTGCAAAGGCATAATTAATAATTAATGCTGTAAACAAAAGTTATGAAAGCAAGTACACTTTTTGGGATTATATTCGGCTTCGTTGCAATATTCGGAGCATTTCTTTGGGAGGGCGGCACTCTCGGAGCATTAATAATGCTTCCGGCAATGCTGATAGTTTTCGGAGGCACCCTGGCAGCCGGAATGGCTGGCTCATCTATGACACAAATAGCTAAAATGCCAAGGTTATTTTACATTTCTTTTTTACCTAAAGCCTATAACATTAAAGAAATCATCGAGCAGATTGTAGAGTTTTCCGTAGTTGCAAGAAAAGAAGGTATTTTATCAATAGAAAGCAGGCTTAAATTTGTAAAACACCCATATCTGAAAAAATTATTCCAGCTTTGTATTGATGGTGCAGACCCCGATACAATTGTCAGAATCGTTGATTCAGATATGAATTACATAACACTTCGTCATAATGCTAACATAAATCTTTTTATTAAGATGGGCGGTTACTCTCCGACGATGGGTATCATAGGCACAGTAATGGGTTTAATAGCAACATTAGCCGCCGCCGGTAGTGACCCAAATATATTAATTCACCATATTGCCTCTGCTTTTATCGCAACTATGTGGGGTATTTTTATGGCAAACATAGTTTGGCTTCCTGTCGGAGACAAGCTCAAATCTTTACATGAACATGAAATGACACTTTTGCATGTAATGCTCGAAGGGGCATACTCGGTCCAGCTCGGTGAAATGCCTTCTGTCATTCGTGCTAAATTGATGAGTGCTTTTCCTCTCGTTGAACAGGAGTTGATGGAAAAAGACTTTGCTTTCAAACGTTCTCAAAAAATGAAAATCGGAAAAAAAATTAATTTTGAAACTGAGCGAATTTTTGAACCTAAGTCACAGGTTCAGGTAAAATAAACTTATTTTAGTTCTTAAAGGAGGTGATGTAGTTGCCAAGCAGACGAGAGTACAAGCCAGAAGATATTTTGATTTAAGGGTTGGTGAGGGAGGCGTCTTTTTTTTTTATAAAATTATTTCTCCTGTTGCTATTTTCTGAATAGTTTCAGGATAAAGAATATGTTCTTGTTCCAGAACTCTGGCTGAAAGCGAATCAACAGTGTCGTCAAGGAAAACGGGAACTTCTTTTTGGGCAAGAATCCTGCCATGGTCATATACTTTATCAACTACATGAACAGTCGGTCCGCTGACTTTTTCACAAGCAGCAAGCACCGCCTCATGAACGAAATTTCCATACATGCCTTTACCGCCATATTTTGGTAATAATGCAGGGTGTATATTCAATATTTTTCCTTTGAATCTTTCTATTACTTTATCACCTAATTTCTTCATATATCCGGCAAGAATGATAACATCAACCTTGTGTTTTTCAAATGTATTTATAATGGCATCATCCGCTCCATCGCCATGAGTTGCGGTACTGATATGGTAGCATGAAATTCCTTCGTTTTTAGCTCTTAGAAGAGCTTGAGAATCGGAATTATTCGAAATTACAACACATGGTTTTGCATTGACATATCCTCTATTGCAGGCGTCAATTATAGCCTGCATATTACTCCCGCCATGTGATGCTAAAAATCCAAGATTAAGTGTAGGCATCATTTATTTCAATTAAGTTCTATAGTACCCTCAATTTTATTAACCCAAATTAAAGAAAAATTTTATTTGTAGAAAAATAATCTGATATTTGTTATGGTTCTATACGTAAAATTAATTGGATTGTTATAAATATGCCGCAACTACGTTGAAATTTTTTTTTTTGCATCATTTTAATATAAATATGTCGCAGCTATTTTGCTTAGAAATCACGTAGTGATGCAATATTGAATATAAGTTCTATAGTACCCTCAATTTTATTAACCCAAATTAAAGAAAAATTTTAATTGTTAAAAAATAATATGATATTTGCTATGTTTCTATACGTTAAATTAATTGGATTGTTATAAATATGCCGCAACTACTTTGAAAATTTTTTTTTTTGCATCATTTTAATATAAATATGTCGCAGCTATTTTGCTTAGAAATCACGTAGTGATGCCATATTTATAGAAATGAATATTATTTAACATAAACGTAATCACGTAGTGATGCAATATTGAATAAATGTTAATTTGATTTACTATGCCTAATACATATACTCAAATATATATTCATATTGTATTTACTGTTAAAGGTAGAGATAATCTGATAACTAATGAATGGAAGGATGAATTATTTAAATTCATTACTGGTATTGTTACAAACAAAAATCAAAAATTAATTTGCATAAATGGGATGCCTGATCACGTACATATTTTGTTAGGTTTAAAACCGGATGTAAATTTGTCAGATATTGTAAGAGATATCAAAGCTAATTCAAGCAGGTTTATAAATAAAAAAAAATATATTAGGGGGAAATTTCAATGGCAGGATGGTTTTGGAGCATTTTCATATAGTAATTCACAATTAGATCAAGTAATAAAGTATATCAACAACCAAGAAAATCATCATAAAAGAAGAACCTTTAAGGAAGAGTATTTAGAAATCCTGAAAAAATTCAATGTAAAATATGATAATAAATATTTGTTTGACTGGATAAATATATAAATATGTCGCAACTATGTTGCTCAGACCAAAAATGATTAATCTGGTTATAAATATGCCGCAACTACGTTGCTCAGACCAAAAATGATTAATCTGGTTATAAATATACCGCAACTATGTTGCTCTAAAATAAAAATTAACATTGTGTTATAAATATACCGCAACAACGTTGCTCTAAAATGAAAACTAACATTATGTTATAAATATGCCGCAGCTATGCTGCTTTTCAATTAATAATATTTTCTGAAAAATTATGTCAAAATTATATCTGATAGATGGTATGTCTCTGGTATTCAGGGCATACCATGCAATGTCCTCATCAAATTTGAAATCGCCGTCAGGGGAACCGACCGGTGCTGTGTTCTCTTTTGTAAATATACTAACATCTATTCTTGAAAAGGAAAAACCGGTGTTTATTGCTGTGGCTTTTGACCGCAGCGAGCCGACATTCCGCCATGTGAAATATCCATTATACAAGGCAAACCGTGCCGCATTTCCTGAAGAACTCGTTCCACAATTAGCCAGAATCAAGGAATTTTTGGATTGTCTTAATGTTCAAAGACTGGAATTACCCGGATATGAGGCTGATGACATTATAGGCACTTTCTCAAAAGCGGCTTCCGAGAAAGGTATAGAGGTAGCATGCCTTACAAGCGACAAGGATTTCTATCAACTTGTTAATAACCATGTAAAATTATATAAACCCGGAAAAAAATCGGGTGATGATTTTGAAATTGTTGATTTTGATGGAGTATATAAAAAATTCGGTGTTTTACCTGCCCAGGTGATTGATGTTCTTGCTTTGATAGGCGATACATCAGATAATATCCCGGGTGTAAAAGGTGTTGGTGATAAGACAGCAATTCCGCTTGTTCAGAACTATGGCTCACTCGAAGGTATTTATGAGAATATAGACAAAATTGAAAGTGCCGGCCTGAAAAATAAACTGGCAAAAGACAAGGATTCGGCTTTTCTTGCTAAGGAACTTGTTACAATAATGACAAGTGTTCCAATGGAAATTGATTTTGATAAATTAAAAGTTGTGAAACATGATTATTCAAAAATTGATAAATTATTTGAGACTCTCGGTTTTCATCAAATCAGAAAAAGATGGCAATCAAAAGCTGTAGCCGATTTGGATACTTTTACGAGCAGTATTGAGGATAAGCCTCAACCTCCTACGACTGCAACAGGCCAATATTCAGATATTAATAAAATTCAAAAAGAATATTTCCTAATTAATACTTTTTCTGAATTAGATAAAGTCGTTTCCGAACTTGAAAAATCATCTTTAATTGCTCTGGATATTGAAACAAGCTCACTCGATAAAATGTCCTGCGATGTTGTTGGAATCTCACTCTGCGCAAAAGAGGGCAGGGCATTTTATGTTGCTTCTTATAGCGACGATGTTGGAAAAACCGAGCGTTTGACAATTGAAGATACAGTTGAACAAACATCATTGTTCAGTTCCACAAACAAATCAAACGAAGAACCAAAAACAAAAATTTTAAATAATGATAATAAACTTCCGATTAGTAAAGTAGTAGAAAAATTAAATAAGATTTTTAGTAATAAATCAATTGGAAAATGCGGGCAGAATATAAAATTTGATATTTCTATTCTAAAAAGATTCGGTGCTGATGTTACACCTATAGTATTCGATTCAATGGTTGCCTCTTATCTTATCAATCCTGATGAGAGTCATAATCTCGATGCTTTATCAAAAAAATGGCTTTCTTACTCACCAATTCCAATTGAAAATTTAATCGGTGAAAAGAAAAGCAAGCAAATCTCTATGGCAGATATTGACCCCGAAAAAATTTATGAATATGCCTGCGAAGATGCAGACTTTGCACTCAAACTCAGAAATCGTCTTTACCCTGAGTTGGAGAAAGAAAAATTGATAAAACTAGCCGAAGAAGTTGAATTTCCTCTTATTGAAGTACTATCAAAAATGGAAACAAATGGTATTTCAATTGACACAAAAATCTTGAAGGAAATTTCTGAACAAATTAAAATCGAAAGTGAATTATTAACAGAAAAAATATATAAAGAAGCAGGAATTCAATTTAACATTGATTCTCCAAAACAGCTTGGCCATGTATTGTTTGAAAAGCTTCAGATTCCTGCGGCTAAGCGTGGTAAAACAGGCTACAGTACCGACGTTCAAGTCCTGACGGATTTGGCAGAAACATACCCGGTTGCAAAAATGATACTCGATTACCGTCAGTTGACAAAACTGAAATCAACCTATGTTGATGCTTTACCATTATTAATTGACCCGAAAACAAAAAGGATTCACACTACATTTAACATGACAATAGCCGGTACAGGCAGGCTTTCCTCGACTGACCCGAATCTTCAAAACATACCTATTCGCACTGAACTCGGCAGAAAAGTTCGTCTCGCTTTTGTTCCCGAAATGAGTGACTGCTTCATAGTATCTGCTGATTATTCTCAAATCGAACTGCGTATAATGGCATATTATACAGGTGATGAAGGATTGAAAAATGCGTTTATTGAAGGGAAAGATATTCACTCTGCTACAGCATCCATTTTGTTCGATACTCCACTCGAAAATGTTGACAGCAATATGCGGCGTGTTGCCAAAACTGTGAACTTTGGAATTATGTATGGCATCGGAAGCTTTGGGTTAGCACAGAGACTCGGGATAAGCAAAACAGAAGCTCAGGGTATTATTGACAATTATTTCAAAAAATATCCGGGTATAAAAAAATATATTGAAGATACAATTGCTTCGACACGTCAGAAAGGTTTTGCAGAAACACTTCTTGGCAGGAGGCGTTTTTATCCGAATATTAATAGCAATAATCATAATCTTCGGACTGCAGACGAACGTGCAGCTATCAACATGCCCATACAAGGCACTGCCGCAGATATGCTCAAAATTGCTATGCTTCGGGTTGATAAAGCAATGGTTAGAGAAAATTTGAAATCTCTTATGCTCCTTCAGGTGCATGACGAGCTTGTATTCGAGGTGTTTCCCGATGAACTGGATAGTATGAAAACCTTAATAAAAACCGAGATGGAAAACGCTCTGCCAATAGGCGAAATCCCTGTTTTGGTAGAAATTGGAGTCGGAAAAAATTGGTACGAGGCACATTAATTTTATTAAAGAAATTCATTATCACAATAATTAATCATTAAAATAGTATATTTACCTGAAAGCTATTTTGAATGGAGAAAAAAATGACACAAACACTTGAAAAAGCCTGGAATACTTTAATAAAACTTCCTGAAGAGAAACAAGAATCCATTGCATATATTATTTTGGATGAAATTAAGGATGAACAGCATTGGGATACTCAGTTCTCAAATTCAGAAAATGAATTAATTAGCATTGCAGATAAAGTCCGAATGGATATCAAAGCAGGTAATTTTCTTGAAAAAGGATTTGGTGAATTGTGAAATCCTTTGTTACAAATGATTTTATTGAATTATATAATAAATTACCCAAGTCAATTAAAAATCTCGTAAGAAAATCGTATAAATTATGGAAGGTAAATCACAATCATCCATCATTACAGTTTAAAAGAATACATAAAACAGAATCCATTTGGTCGGTAAGAATAGGTTTGAAATGGAGGGTACTTGGATTGATGACTGATGATTCTATTTATTGGTTTTGGATAGGTTCTCACTCAGATTATGATAAGTTTATTAATAAATTCAAGTAAAAAAAAGCACCTCAGAAATTTATCTAAGGTGCTGTAATTATCAATTATCAATTATCAATTCTTTAAACTATCCTCTAATCAATTGCAGGAATGCGTTCGGATTTTGATTCGCCTGTGATAGAGAAATAAGTGATGTCTGTTGTAAGAACTGAGCCTTAATAAGTTCAAGCTGTTCTTTGGCAACATCAGCATCTTCCAATCTCGATATGGCAGAATTATAATTCACAATTTGGCTCTTGATTAACTCCTCCTGAGAATTCAACCTGGTCGCAAAACCGCCGAGATAGGCACCTACTTTAGTAACATTGTCTAAAGCTCGTGCAAGACTTGTCAAAGTCGAAGACATCATATTATCTGCAAATATTCCGAGGTCAGTCGAACTAACATCGTTTAAGCTCTGAAGATTCAGATTCGAAATACCTGCGAAGTTGCTGTTGCTTGTTGTATTAACATTAAAATTATTGCTCTCAACATTTAATTCGGGATTTGAAGTAGTCAAGTCAACAGTCAGCGTAATTAAAGTATTTGAATATGTAATACCAATAAAGAAGTTCGCTGTGAAGGAACCATTTATCAACTGCCTTCCCGAAAAAACTGTGGAATCAACGACTGTTTGAATCTGCTGAGCCAGTCTGAAAGCGGATTTTGCCAAAGCCACCTTTTCGTCGGTTCCCATTGCGCCTGATGCTGATTGTGTTACGGCATCCTTGATTTTAATAATCAGTGAGCTGATATTATCCAGCGAATCCATGGCGATGTTTGTGATATTAAAAGCATCTCCAACCGTGTTAAGAGCCGCTTTGAGTGAACCGTTTCGCGAAGCGAGAGCCCTTGTGGTTATATATGATGCAATGTCATCGCTTGCATTGTTAATTCTTTTTCCGGTGGAAAGTCTGAGCTGTCTTAATGATATTTCCCTGTTTGATATCTCGAGAGAATTATAGGCATTCTCAGCCGGAATGTTAGTCCTAATTCTTGCGTTGCCTCCTGTTGCAAATGGCATTTTATTTCTCCTTAAATTTTACATATAAATTTCGTTTGTTAACCCTGCAGTAATCTCAGGAATGACTGCGGGTTTGTATTAGCCTGTGCTAATGATATTAATGATGCTTGCTGCAGGAACTGCGACTTAATTAATTGCAATTGTTCCTGAGCAATATCTGCATCCTGAATCCTCGATATAGCTGCATTGTAGTTCGTAACCTGGCTTTTCAGCAAGTCTTCCTGCGAAAACATCCTGTTTGAAACACCGCCAAGATATGATGCGGCTTTATTTATATTATCAATAGCAGATGATATGCTTGTCAATGTTAGCGATAATGCAGAGTCAGAGAATAAACCAAGATTAGTAGCACTTGTGTTGTTTAATTCTCTCATATCGAGATTTGTTACTCCTGCAAACATCGAGACCTGCATTGCATTAAGGTTAAAGTTATTGCTTTCAACATTGAAATCAACATTACCCGTTGTCATATCAATTGCGAGTGTCAGAAGATTATTTGCACCATCGGTTCCGATTACAAAGTCGGCAGAGAAAGTACCTGAAAGTAATTGCCGTCCACCGAATACTGTTGAATCGGCAACGGTTTGAATCTGTTGGGCGAGCCTGTATGCTGCTTTGGCAAGAGCTACTCTTTCTGAAGTTCCCATAGCTCCCGATGCTGCATTGGATGTTGCTTCCTTGATTTTGTTCATCTGGTCATAAATGTTGTCCAATGAATCCATCAGGATGTTGGTAACATTCAGGGCATCTCCGACAGCCCTGAGAGCCGCCTTCATTGAGCTGTTTCGGGCTTCTAATGCGCGGTATGTGATATAACCTGCAACATCATCGCCGGCATTGTTAATTCTTTTTCCGGTTGATAACCTTAATTGTCTTAGTGAAATATCGCGGTTCGACACTTCAAGTGCATTATAAGCATTCTCGGCAGGTATGTTAGTCCTGATGCGAGAGCTACCTCCTATAGCAAATGGCATTATTCACCTCCATGTGAATTTATTAATGAAATTCTTCTTCCTAAAGAACCTGCCACTGTTCCAATTATGTCAGGGCATAAAATTTAGTTTTTAACTATTTATATATAGTCCCGGTGTCATCCGGTAAGTTCATTTTTACAACAAGTGTGCCAAAGTTGAATTTTTATTGCGAATCATCCATAATTTGATTTTATTTCATATTTTATCAAGGATAATGCTGTATTATTTAAATTTTATCCAAAATTTTGTGCATTTTTCTTCAATTTTTCTCATATCATCATTAATATAATTCCAAAATTTTTGTTCAAGTTCGTGCATTTGGTTATTTATCACCATGTAATATTTTGACTATCGTCCTATTTTATAAACTTCATATAAATATTGGAGTTATTCACATTCATACAAATAAAATAAACTCCGGAATTTAACTGTGATATGTCAATTGATAATGTATTACCCGAATATAAATAATTGCATTTTATAGTGTTACCAAGCAGTCCTTGTATTATTGGCTCATTATCATCAATTTTCAAATTTCCTGAAAAAATTCTCAGATTGAATCCATCATTCAAAATTGAAATTTTATTTAAATTTTGAGAAATTTCATTCACATTTGTTATGGATTCAATTTCGAAAAACATACCTTCTATTGATATTCCCGTTAAATTTTTTGTTTCAATCTTGACATTTTTTTCTGAATTTTTATTCAGTGGTTCTACAATTATATAAGCAATTATTCCGCTATTCCCGGTTCGAATTTCATCGAGTGAACCTATCGCAAAACTGCATGACTTGTTTTGTTCATCAATGCCGGTGTAAATAAATGACTGCTGACTGCTGAGTAAATCTCCTTTTTCTATTCCGAGTATTTTATAATCATTATTATTTTCAAGTATAACCTGACCCGAAACTCCAAGAAAATCTTCATTAGAATTTATATAAATAGGAATAGAAATCGAATTTTCTGTTTTAATGAAATCATTGTTTCTCAGGTCGCTTGTTTGAGAAAGGTCCTTGCTTTTCAATGCTATGGTATGTGTCTTCAGGAAGTTGTATTTCCAAACAAGTACATCCGTAACAGTTACTTCGCCGTTACCGTCGCAGTCTGCATAAGTTGCCATCACATCATCCCAAAGCAGGCATCTTTGCGGCTCCCAGACTGTACTCGGATTTTCCCTCTTGAAGCTTCGGACAGGATTTGCTTCTGTACCAAATCCCATGTATAAATCTATATATGCAAAGTCGCGGTTGTCAACTGTT
>JAKAKE010000114.1 GCA_021824625.1 Bacteroidota bacterium
ACTATTCAGCCGAAAGGGAAATGAAGAAGAGGCGAATAAATTTCATCCGGGATACTGGGAAACTTATTTTTCACATATCGGACAGTTAACGCTTGTTGGTTTGCGGGATATGAAACTGTTCATCGAATTTCTTGGTGATATAATATTGAAATTCCTTGCATTGTTCATACATCCCGGGAAAATGCGCTGGAAGGATTTTCCTTTTCACCTCACAAAGTCGGGTGTAAATGCCGTACCAATTGTTACACTGATTGTTTTTCTTATTGGAATGATTTCCGGTTATCAGGGTGCTATGCAATTGAGACAGGTTGGTGCAGACATATATATCGCAGACTTAATCGGTTTATCCATCACAAGGGAGCTTGCACCACTGATGACAGCCATACTTGTTGCAGGCAGGTCGGGTTCGGCATTTGCCGCAGAGTTGGGAACGATGAAAGTGTCAGATGAAATTGATGCACTAAATTCGATGGGGTTTGACCATATTCAGTTTCTTGTTTTGCCGAGGATTATTGCCGTTATGTTCGCCATGCCTTTCCTTGTACTTCTTGCAAACTTTGCAGGTATATTCGGTGGAATGATTGCCGCTCTGTCAACCCTGGAAATTACAATGACAGGTTACCTGAACGAGATGCAGAAAGCATTGAGCTATGCCGATGTATTTTCGGGTTTAATTAAAAGTGTGGTGTTTGGTTTTTTTGTATCTTCTATCGGATGTTTTAGAGGTTTGCAGGTCAGGGGCGGTGCTGAAAGCGTCGGGAAATACACGACAGCGGCAGTAGTAACAGGAGTGCTGACCATCATATTAGCAGATGCGGTTTTTACTTTCATATTTCAGGCATTGGGGATTTAGGATGGTTCAACAGCCGATAATAGAAGTGAAAGATGTAGGAGTCATGTATGGAGACAAAACGATTCTTGAAAATATTACATTTGATGTTTATACCGGTGAGATACTTGTGATTGTAGGTGGAAGCGGATGTGGAAAGAGTGTCCTGTTGAGGCAGATTACCGGCTTGGAAAAACCGGCATCGGGAACTGTTATAGTACAGGACCAGGATTTGACAACATCAAATCATGAGGAAAAAAGAAAAATACAAAAGAAATTCGGAATACTTTTCCAATCGAGCGGATTGTTTGCGTCTATGACAATAGCGGAAAATATATCATTACTGCTTGAATCATTTACGGAATTACCGGATAATGAGATTTCGGATATTATAGACATAAAGCTAAGGGCTGTCGGTTTGGATGGATACAGGAATTACCTCCCTTCTGAAATCAGCGGAGGGATGAAAAAAAGAGCGGCTCTTGCACGTGCATTGGCACTCGACCCGGATATATTGTTTTTCGATGAACCTTCATCGGGACTTGACCCGGTAACGGCGGCATCACTGGACAATCTTATTAAAAACCTGAACGAATCACTTGGTGCCACTATGGTCGTAGTTTCTCACGACCTCGCAAGCATTAGTAACATTGCTCACAGGGTTATTTTATTAGATAAAGAAACAAAAGGAATCATTGCACAAGGAAATGCAAATGAAATGAAGAAAAATATTGAGAATGAAAAAGTTTATAAATTTTTTAATAGAATTGCGTGAAGAATTTTCAATTTTTAATTTTTAATTTTCAATAAATTTTCAATGAATAAATATTTAAGGATTAAAAACTAAAATCAATAATATTGTGAGGCAAAAATGGGAAAAATCCATACAAGGAAATTGTCGAGTACATTCTTAATAGGAATTTTTGTCCTTGCAGGCTCGGCTGTTCTCATTATAGTCATTATCTGGCTCGGAGCAAGCCAGTTCCTGCAGGAAAATGTTTTGTACGTAACATACTTCGATTCTTCTGTCGAGGGATT
Source organism: Bacteroidota bacterium (assembly GCA_021824625.1). Classification (GTDB taxonomy): domain Bacteria; phylum Bacteroidota; class Ignavibacteria; order Kapaibacteriales; family UBA2268; genus XYC2-FULL-35-21. The sequence continues at coordinate 1,868 of JAKAKE010000114.1, forward strand.
GAATACAGGCTCGGCAGTCAAATACCAAGGGGTTCCTATCGGCACTGTAAAGGAAATCAAGGTAGCACCGGACGGAAGGCTGATTGAAGTGGTAATGCAGGTTGAGAAGCAAGTCGTAATCAGCGACAGCCTGCGTGTTAAAGCCGAAATGTCCGGCATCGCAGGAGGTAAATTTTTACAGATGTATTTTCCCGAAAATATGCAGATAGCCGAGTTGTTTCCAAAACTTAGCTTTCAGCCTCCATATCAATTAATAAAATCTTCTCCTTCCGGTATGCAGGAAATTGAGATTGCCATGCGGGAGGTACTTGATAATTTACGAAGGATAAGATTCTATGACATTTCGAACCAGACTATCGCTTTTCTTGAATCTTCATCTAAATTCTTTAACAATCCCCTGCTTTATGATATTGTAGCAAAAATTGACAGCTCTGCTGTAAGTTTGCACAAGCTGATGAAGAATGCAGATACATCAGATATTATTGATAATGTCGAGCTGACGAGTCAGAAACTTTTGCAGATTGCAGTCGAACTTGAGTATTTTACAAATAATTTGAACAATCAAATTGAAAATCTCGACATGGCTCACAAAGTTGATAATGTTTTTATACAGCTCGATTCAGCGATTATCGAATCGAGAAAAGTCATAGATGTACTTGGATTCAGGACTGAGTCACTACTTTACGGTTTAAACGAAACGATTGAAGAAGTAAAAATTACAAATAAACAGGCAAGGAAATCGCTGAGAGTGGTGAGTGATAATCCATCGCAAGTGTTATTCAGCGAACCGCCGCCAAAGGAAAAATAGATTTTTAAATAATACAGAAGAAAGCTTATGAGTATTACCAAAGGATTAATGTTAGTAAAAGAGAAATGCAATATTTTACTTTTTTTCAAGAGCATTATTACAGTTGTGTCTATTGTAATTCTGCTTTCATCGTGTAGCAGTACATCAAAGAATATTATTACGTGGAATGTCGAGTTGAAAGAAGCTGAGATTCCAATCACAGACAGGTGCAATCCTAATGAAAAGCTTCAGTCAATCAAGTCGGCAGAGAAGCCGATGCTCCTGCCAGCCGATGAAGAAAGGGAGGGGCGTGTGAGAGTTCTCGGTGTGCCATGTGCAGCGAACGAAGACCCGCAAATTTATGATGTACCTGTTTCGAGGGTCAAAAGAATTACATACGTAAGTGACCCGCTTCAGCCACCATCGCAAGTGGAGGTAAATGAACTTGAGCTTATTCTCGGATGCTGCCGCCAGCGTGAAGGGTTCGCTTTATTCGATAAGTTTGAGCTACGAGGTGTTTTGGGTTACAGAGGCACACAAGCAGAGTATTACAAGCCGGGTGTTGCCGCTCCATTCAAGTCATCCTTCTTTGGATTTGACGAAAATGGTTCTACAATGATTATCGGATTGGAGATTGCAGGTTTGTGGAATGTTCCATTCATTGATAAAACCGGAAACTTCCAGCTTGGCTTTATTACAGGTTTGTGGCCCTTTGACGGCTCCTTATTCATTCCAATCGGTTTACATGGAAGATATACATTCAACCAGCATCCTCCGACTACATCCGATAACTGCAATTCATGGTATCTTTACGGAAATTTCGGATTGCCATTGGATTTTCAGACAGAAGCCCCTCTCTTTGGAAAGGACATTGATTTCCAGAGATACTTTTATGGATTGGGAATCGGCCATGAGTGGGCAATAACATGCAGTATGGATTTGTCGTTTGACCTTGGATTCAGGGCAATGAATCTGCCTCTGCCTCCATGCGAGAGTTGTCCTTCGACACCGAGTGATAATAAAAATCCTTACAGAAATTCAAAAGTTCTGTTATTAAGATTTGGCTTAACCTTTTAATGAAAAAAATGTATAACAATAAATCGAAAAGAACATGAAAAAAGCAATAAAACATATTTTGGAATTCAGGCGATTGTATTTGCTTCTGCTCGTTACCGCATCGGTGTTCTGTCTATTCTCAAGCTGCATGGATACTACTTTGCCGAGCGATACAAATCCCTACGTATTAACTGCAAATACCTTTGTTGCTAATCCTGCTGACACAACAAACCGAGCTCTATTGGGCGGAGTTACTGTTAGAGTGTATGACCTTGATGTTGACCCAAACACTCCGTTGCAGGAAACAGTAACTGATAACTACGGACAGGTAAAATTTAATTTAAAAATTCCGCTAATTGGAAAAAGATACAGGATTGCAGCAACCTATGACACAGTTACAAAAGTTATATCCATAGATATTTGCGGTAATGATACAGTTGATTTTTTATTTCTGAGAATAGACTGTGCAAATGTCTGTCCGGAATTTAGTGAGGATGGAACAAACTATATTCAGTTTGGAGCTCCTATGCTCATAGATACTTTGTCAGACAGGCCTGATAACAGGGTTTATATTTCACCCTCTCCGGTAAATCCATCAACAGTAACTAAATTTATTGAAGTGATTAATCCTGATACATCCTGCTCGGCGATTTCTTTTAAGATAACAATAGAACCCGTGGTAAATGACTCTAATCGTATATATGAAAATCCGACACAGTATTATACGATTGACCCGGAGAATTTTGTCCTTCAGCCGAGACAACGCAGACTGGTATCAATCACATTCAGGGCACCAATCAAAGACACGTTGGATGCAGTAACTATGAGAAGAAATAAACAATCAATAATAGACAGCATGTTTGCAGTGAGGCTGAGAATCTCTACATCGGTGAACTGTACACAGGATTTGGATATTTATTCAATCGTAACCGCCGTTCCTAATTTAAGCCCGATAATAAATCTGAGGGCTTATGACCAGAAGACTCCACAAAAGCCTGTTGCCGAGCATGAGGTATATTTCTTCGGGAACGGGTCGAGGACAATAAATCCGACAGGAGAGTATCCGCCTTTGAAGGGTGATATCTGGATTGATGTTGATGACAATAATGCAAGTGCCACCCCACCGCAAGAGCCGATACTAAAACTTGTTCCAAGCAGTGGAATCATTGGCAGGAAAGTATGGAGGACAAATTTTCCTGAAAATAGTTTCTATAATGTTGTTCAATTAATATCAGATTTTCAAAATGACCCGGCTCATTCTGTGGGATATGTTAATTCTGAACTTAGGGGAATACAAGTCGGTGATGTTATCGCTTTCCGGCTTGGTCCTGATTCTTATACTTTAATATATATCAGGCGTATTGACAACGGCACAGAGCAGACTTCGAGCAAGCAGTCAGGGATTGAATTTCGGGCTATTTCCGGCATTTATGTTAATTAATCGTCAGGAGATGAAAATGAAACAAAAATTAAATAATATTTTGAAAACGGTTTGCCTTTCCGTATTTGTTTTTTTCGTTCTTTCTTTAGCTTTAGAAGCCAAGGAAGATATTAAGGGCGGCATCTTGGATAAGAATGTTAACTCAGGTGATGAAGATTACAGTAGTTATATAATCGAAGGAGCCGTTACAGACACACTGTTTTTCACAAGTTCGCGTCCTGTGCCGAACCGCAGGCCTATTGCACTTGCGGCAGAAATATTTTATTGCACACGTCCTGCTGAATACCGAAAAACAGGAAAGCCGATTAACGAAGGATGGTCGCCCGCGCAACAGATTTTCGCGGAAGCTTCACGTATTGCCCAGTTTACACGCGGCTCACAGGCAATCAGTTCCGACAGAATAATTTTTGGTGCAGAAAGAGACCTCTCCACTGCCACATCACAAGGTTCGAGCTACCTTTTTGATTTATGGCAGATGATGAAGACATCAAAAGGATTCTCTTCGCCTGTGCCTCTGAATACAGTGAATGACCCCGATGCATGGGATTCACAGCCGGCTTTGTCAGCCGATGGGAAAATTCTGTATTTTGTTACCAACAGGCAGTTCGGCAAGGGCGGACTTGACATCTGGTATTCAGTAAATGATGTTACAGGTGCATGGACAAAACCAAAACCTGTTCCAAACATAAATACTACGGGTAATGAAGTCTCGCCTCACTGCGGTTCTGATGGCAAGTTCTATTTTTCGAGCGACTGGAATTATGAAAAAAATGAAAAGGGAAATACCGGAAAAGACATTTACAGGGCAGATTACCAGGAAGAAAATGGAATTCCTGTGCCAATCAATCCTGTGAATTTTGACGAAGCGATGAAAAAAGATGCCGATACTTATGGAATTGAAATACCTGGAAATATTCAGTTCAATTCCGAAAATGACGATGAGTTTCCATTTATTAGTCAGGACAGAAAATATATTTTCATTACATCAAACAGGAAAGCCGACATCGGCAAAAGAAATCTTTATGCTTATGCACTTCCGAAATCGAAAATCAAATTGCAGGTTAATGTTACAGAACAGATTTTTGATGCAAACAATAATCTGGTTGTTCCTCCAACAGTTAAGATAGGCCTGCCTCTATCGCTTGTGGACAGTGTTTCGGGAGTAACACAAGAAATCAGTTCGGGGAATAAATATGAGATTGATGCAGACAGGACATACCTAATCAGATTCACAAAATTCGTTGAAGAGGAGTGTTATCAGAATAAAATCGAAGGTCCCCAGGAATTGAAGGTATTCTCAAAAAAGCCATTCGGATTCGATACATTATATGTCAGGGATGCACTTATTTCAAGGAAGAAAGTTGAGATACCGCCTATCATTTTCCACTCGACTGATACACTTCCTTATTTCATAACCGGCTATTGGTATCCGATTACAACAGAGAATATGGCTGAATACAGAAAACGTGAACAGAGCGGGTTCTTCGACAATACAGGATTTGTAGATTCCACGGGATATGATTACGAGATACTCTCAAGGAAGATAGATAGAATATTTAATGATAGTATTTATAAAAAGTTAGAAGAAAAACTTCCTTCGTTCCAGGAGTTTTGCAGGGATACACTGATACTAAAAATAACAATTCATGGCTATACAGACCCGCGGGGACTGTCCTCCGGGGAGGAGCATCCATACAGGCAGAAATCAAAATATAAAAAAAATTATCCCGATGATACGGTTACAATAGGGGTGGATGAGAGAGGAAATCCGGTTACAATACCGACTGGGCAGGATATGTGGAAGCAGGGCTGGCCCAAAGATGCGGACAAACCGGATGGCATAAGGATTAAACTTCCCGATGAGGGAGAAAACGGTAATGTATTACTTTCGAAGCTTCGTTCTTACTTTACATTCGTTACATTTGACAAGGTAATGCAAAAGCGTTCGCCTATATATACTCAAATGCGGAATAACAACAGAGTTGTTCTCGATGCTGAAGGCTTTGGTGTTGACAAGGCGGGATTAAAGGAAAGGAATCTAAGAGATGACCCAATGAGCCGCCGAATCGAGATTTACATAGATATTTTAAGGCCCGAGGAGTTGGCATATCACAAAAGACTGATGGGTGGCTCTCTCGCAGGTGTTAAGGAACAAATAAAACCTGAAACCACAGCTATAAAAGATGAGACTAAACCAAAGGAAAAAGTTACACCAAAACAAGAAAAAGAAACTGAAAAAACAAAAATAAAAGAAACCAAAAAAGAAGAAATCATAAAGCCTGTTGATAAGACAAATGATTTAACAATAAGACATAAAGAATTTGATAAAACTCCGCCCGTAATCACAGAAACAGTAAAACCGCAGGAAACACAGCCAGCAACGCCTTGTTATATGATTCAATATAATAACTACGAAAACGAAACAGATGCTCAGGACGCTTTGAATGTTCTCAAGACAAGAGGTTTGCCGGATGCTCAAATTACATCCTATTTCGACGCATTCGGATATGAAAGTTTCAGGCTCCGTTCCTCATGTTTTTCAACTGCCGAAGATGCCTCCAGAGCATTGAACAGCCAGGGCTGGGTCTATCAGGAATTGAAGTTAAGCAAAAGGCCCGTAATTGTGAAATGAAATATTAAAATATTAAGAAAGGATATATATGAAATCAATTAAATTAGTTTTAGTATTGTTGACAGCTTTTGCAATCTGGTCATGCAGTACCTATCGCGACACTGAGAGGGAAAAAGTAAGTACAGAAAACATCAAGGTGTCAAAAAGCGTAATTGTTCCTAAGGAAGAAGGTGCCGCACCTATTGCGGGTGTTGCAGAACTTCCAAGTCCCGGGCAAATAGTTACGTTTAAAGGTATCGGGCAGAAGGTTCATGTGAAAACAGGAGAAACAGTGAACTTTGTCTATGATGGGATTGACCCTGAAAAATCATTCATCATTTACGAATCAACAGACGACGGGTACAATCTCGAGCTTGCATGGAGGAACGAACCGATAGTCGTTCATTTCTGGCAGTTGTGCCAAATTTATGTAGTTGCAACACCTTCGTTGACTAATGTTGATATTCCTGCAAATCTTGCGATGGAGCAGGTGATTTGGACACCAAGAGCCGACGGGACATGGGAAGTTAGGATTGGAACGATTGAACGTGGATGCAAAAGTAAAGCGTTAGATGATTTACAAAAAATGAGAAACAAGGATTATGAAAAGGCTGTGCCGAGGAAGTGAAGTTAGTGAATAATGAATAGTGAATAATGAATAGTGAATAGTGAATAATTGAGGATAAATAATATTAATATATTCAAGTTCAAAGCTTATACCTTAGGAATAAGCTAGAAAGGAATGAGAGGATACAAGTCTCAAATAAATAACATTCTTATTTTTGGATTGATAAATTGCTTTTTACAATTTACTTTTAGTAAATTAGTCTAATAATTTAATGTAAAAAGATAGAAAATGAGATGAAAACAATTACTGATAATTTTATTGATTTAACATTGTTGCCAGATTCTGCAAAGCAACAGGTTATGGATTTCTATAATTTCTTATTAAATAAATATACCAAAAAGGTAAGAAAAAAGAAGAAAAATGAAATATTGGAACAATTATTACCTAAGAAGGTCAGAAATTTTAAGCCCTTAACGAGGGAAGAAATTTATGGCGGATAAAATTTTTGTTGATTCCAATATTTGGCTTTATGCCTTCATGTCAGAAAAAAGTGTTAAGCATTATAAAGCAATTACAATAATCAGCAATTCCAATGTATTTCTTAACATCCAAGTAATTAATGAAGTATGTTATAATTTATTAAAGAAATCAAATTATAATAACAGTGAAATTTCTGAATTGATATATAATTTTAATAAGATATACACTATTTTCAACATTAGTATTCCAACACTATTGAATGCAACATCACTGAGACAAAAATATAAAACATCATTTTGGGATAGTCTTATACTTGCATCTGCTCTTGAGAACAATTGTAATATACTGCTAACAGAAGATATAAGCGGTGCAGATTTTATGGAAAAGAAACTTAAAGTGATTAATCCTTTTATATAGAGGTTTAATATTCTCTTTATTTAAAATTATTTGCCTATTCAGTAACTATAAACCAAAGTTTTTTTATTTTTGCTCTATTATTTTTTCAGTAATCACAATTATATAATGGATAAGAATTTGGATTATTCACCTCAGACAATTTACAGACTGCCGTGGAATCTTGCAGACAATGCAATTTCGTGGCTGGAGCCTACAAGCAAATGCAATCTTTATTGTGACGGATGTTACCGCGAAAACCGGGATTCTTCTCACAAATCAATTGAAGAAATCAAGCACGAATTGGATGTATTCGAAAAGCTGAGAAAATGCGACAGCGTTTCGATTGCAGGCGGAGACCCGCTCACTCACCCCCAGATTGTCGAGATTGTGAGATTGATAAAACAAAAAAACTGGAAGCCTGTTATAAATACAAACGGTGCATTACTCACAAAAGAATTACTTCATGAGCTAAAGGAAGCAGGAATATTCGGTTTTACTTTCCACGTTGACAGCGGACAGCAAAGACCTCACTGGAAGGGGAAAAATGAACTCGAATTGAATGAACTTCGTTTACAGCTTGCAAATATGCTTGCGGAAGAAGGTGGAATGACATGCTCGTTTAATGCAACTGTGTACCCGGAGAACCTGAAATATGTGCCTGAACTTCTGAAATGGGGACATGAGAATATTGATAAAGTTCATATTATGGTGTTCATCATATACCGCATGGCTGTTCTTGATAAGGAATTTGATTATTATATACGCGACCAAAAAGTTACATTCGATTTTATGCCATATTCAAAGACGATAGATGAGAGACGCATTGATATAAAGACAGAGGAAGTTGTAGAAGAAATCAGAAAAGTTTATCCCGACTTCATGCCGAGTGCATACCTGAATGGTTCAATGCAGTCGGACTCATACAAATGGTTACTGACAGGAAGAATGGGGAATAAACATAAAATCTTCGGATATGTAGGACCTCGATTAATGGAGATTGTACAAACAGTAAAGCATCTGTTTACAGACAGCTACCTTGCTTATTCAAAATCAAAATACCAGAGATGGGGAAGATTATATTTTTTATTGGCTCCTTTTGACAAGGGCATTAGAACAATAGCAAAAAATTATTTCAAATCTTTTTTAGAAAATCCCAGAGCATTTTTCAGCAGGGTGCATTATCAATCTGTGATGATTATTCAGCCCGGGGATGTTTTTGAGAATGGAGAGCAAAATATGTGTGATGGTTGCCCTGACATTACAGTATGGGACGACAAGCTTATATGGTCATGCCGCATGGAAGAGCAGATGAAGTGGGGACAAAACGTTAGAACTGTTCCGAAGAAAGTGAATAGTGATATTTGAATTAATAACTCATGTTATGAGAAAGTCTCAATAGAAGATAGAAAATAGAAGATAGAAAATAGAATAATTTATTACAAATGGAGAATAGTAAAAAGAGTTTTAGAGAAAATATAACTGAACGGCTGTTAGAGTTTCCAGCAAGAATAATAAAAGTTGAAGGACTACTATGTAAAACTTATGCCGGAAAACATATATACGGGCAATTATTTCGTTCGGGAACTTCATCAGGTGCGAATTATGAAGAATCAATTGCTGCAGAATCCAAAGCCGATTTCATCCATAAAACACAAGTGGTGTTAAAAGAGATAAGAGAATCAAATTATTGGCTTAGATTAATAAAAAAATCAAAACTTCTCAATGAAGATAATTCTGATTTTAAATTTCTTTTACAAGAAAGTTATGAATTTATTAAAATATTCAGCAGTTCACTTGTAACAGCAAAGAATAATAGAAAATGAGGACAACTCCTTTATATTTTCTTTTTTCTATTTGCTATTATCTATTTTAAATATGGGTAACATCAATTAAAAATTAAAAACATGGTAAATACCAAATGGATATAGCAACAACACCGGCTTCAATTTTAATTTTTATCATAACCATTGGGATAAGTATTTATGCCATGTCAGGCAGGTCGAATATTTATGATGATTGGGCATTGTCACCCTGGAAGCTGGTTCATGAGAACAAATGGCATCTCACAATCACAAAAGGATTTATTCATGCTGACCCGATGCACCTGATATTTAATATGCTCACTTATTATTTCTTTGCATTCAGGTTGGAATCAATTGTCGGCTCTGCAAATTTTCTTATAATTTATTTTTTGAGCCTAATCCTAAGTGATGTTTCAACTATTATCAAGAATAAAGACAATAGCGGATACAGGGCTGTAGGTGCATCTGGAGCGATTGCAGGAGTTTTATTCAGCTATATTTTATTCGACCCGACAAGCAAGATGATGATGTTTCCTTTTCCGATTGGCATACCCTCACCGATATTTGCACTGCTTTATATTGCATACTGTTACTTTGCATCGAAGAGGTCAATGGATGAAATCAATCACGAGGCACATTTGTGGGGAGCACTCACAGGGTTAATCGTAACAATTTTGTTAATACCCCAAAGCCTCGGGTATTTTATCGAAAAGGTGTTTTGAAGTTGAAAGTTTGTAAAGTTTGTAAAGTTCGAAAAGTTGAAAGTTCATAAAGTAAAAAGTTCATAAAGTAAAAAGTTCATAAAGTGCTATCAATGGACTTTTCTAATCAATTATCTATAAATTTCTTTCCTGTGTCCTACTCTCAATATTATAATCTCATCGCCATCAATATCAGCGATGGCTCTGTAATCACCAATTCTGAAACGATATGTGCCAAGCATTTTATTTGTAATTTTTTCAGAATAATCGAATGGATTGGATGAATATTCTTTTAACTTTTTTAGGATTCTTATTCTTATGGAATTTTCAATAGAGTTGAGGTCTTTTTCTGCCCGGGCAGTAATAATAACTTTATGCATCCGGCATTTCCCCGAGAGTTTTGTAATTTCCTGTCTTGTAATCCTGGCGTGCTTCAGCGACTGATAATATATAATTCTTACTTTGCATAGCAATATAATCCTCAAGGATTCCTTCGACAGATTGCCTGACAGTAGTTTCAACGAGTTCTTTGAACTCATTGACAGATAAATCTTTGATTTGCGTATCCATATTAAATCCTATTTTTATTTCACATTTCTTACGTTTTAAATATAATATTATTTGATTAATTTTATCTGATAACAATGAACTTTTTGCAAACATTTCCAATACGTAGAAAATAAATGCCGGGGGATAAACAGCTCACATCAAAGTTATCCTTATAATCAGTTTCAATTATACTTTCTCCAAATACTGAATATATTTTTATTATAGCCGGATAAATTTTATCAACATTAAATTTAATTTTTAAATAGCTGTTCACAGGATTTGGATATAATTTTAATATATTATCGTCAATATTATCCTCAACACCCAAAATAATATCACGATAATATATATTACCATCATCTGCACGTTCAAAAATCTTTTTATCGGAAAAACGAAGTTCAGGATATTTGCAAGTGGTTGCTGGTAGGTTCTCTGTTATGTCTGACCAGTTCAAACCATCATCATAAGAACAAAATATTTTGTCAGTAGTTCTCAAATAAATATTATCCTGATTGTCAATGTTAAGGTATTTTAATCCTGTATTGCTTAGTGTCAATCTCTGCCATGTCCAACCAGAATCAATTGATGTAAAAACAGAATCATGCACAAGCATAAATAATTTCCCTTTGCTGTTTTCTTCACATAAACCGAGTTCGGTGATTCCGGGATTTACTAATGCAATATCGAATAAACATGTATCATCAGTTCGAAATAATGTATCATTGAAATTATAAATAACATTGTAATGATGAAAAACAATAAATCTTCCAATCCATCCATCTGCAGATGGATTCTTAAACCTTACATAGTTTAACCCATCTTTTGTCATTTGACATATATGGTCCCAGTCATATGTTGCATTTACAAGAATAAATCTTGAATTGAATTTCCAAAATAAATCGATACCGTAACTATGTTGTTCTCTTATCGCTAATGTATCATTAAATGAAGCACCACAATCTTTGGAAATAAGAAAAGCTGGTGTTTCCCTGAATAATTGTACGACAAGAATTCCCTCTCTTGAAATAATGCTTCGCCAAGAATATAAAATTGAGGATTGAAAAGTTGTCCAATTGTTTCCAAAGTTCGTAGTCATATATACAGAATGGTCTTTCTGAAAAGTAAATAAAGTATCACCACTATTTCCGATTACTTCAATATTGGCTGTATCAGGATGATTTACATTGAACCATTCAGCATAAGCAGAAATGCTGACTGACAAGAACAAAATCAGAGAAAAAAGCGGTTTCATGGTTTTTCCGAAATTAATTTATATAAAGTCCATAATGGATTATTTTTTATCCCGGTTATATTTTTAAGCTAACATTGCACGCATCGGTTTTATATTCCTGCTTAATGGGTCAAGAACTAAACCAAAAATTTCAAGCGTCACAGCACCAAGCAGGTTTTCATCGTCTCCTTCTTCTCCAAGAATGACGGGAGTATGGCCTTCTGAATTAGCAATCGGTAACTTTAAAAAACATTCGGAAACATGTCTCTTTATCCTGGTGCCATCGGCAAGAACAAATTCCATCTCCCTTTGCGGTTGTAAATCAAGTTCTTTCCAGATGGGTTTTGTTATCAGTGAATAACTTGCACCACTGTCAACAAGCATACTTATATTTCTGTGCTTATCATCATTTTCAGCAGATGCATCAACAAATATCAGACCCATGACTATTGCCCTTATTATATCCTAATTAACTATATCAAATTTACATTAATTAACAGGAAAAAGGAAATTTTATTTTATTATATATGTCACAACGTTCAACTGCTATGCAGTTGTGACTGTGAGAGTAGTTATAAGTGTTACTAACGTTCAACTCCTATGGAGTTGAAGTTGTGGGTTTGTCAATTGTGTTACTGAAGTTCAACAACTACGGTATTGATTTTTATCATCATTTACGATTAGAATCGCCAAAATATATATATATTTTCGATTTGATTCGTAAAATATTATAATAATATACGATTTGATTCGTAAATTTACTTAAATATGGAACTAAAAAGGTGTAAAAATGATAAAAAGATTAATTGAAAAGCAGATTGTATCTAAGTTTTACAAGGGCAAGGCAATTATTTTGCTGGGTCCGAGGCAGTCAGGAAAATCAACTTTGATTGAAAGTATATTAAATAAAAGGAAGGAAAAAATTCTACGGCTGAATGGGGATGATTCAGATACAAGGACTTTGCTTTCGGAAACAAATTCATCAAAGCTGAAAAATATTACATCCGGTTATAAGATTGTATTTATTGACGAAGCACAGAGAATTACCAACATCGGATTAACAATTAAAATAATAGTTGACAAGATTAAGGATGTTCAGCTTATAGCAACAGGTTCATCTGCATTTGAATTGACTGCAAAAATCAATGAACCGTTGACAGGAAGAAAATATGTTTTTATGCTTTACCCTCTCAGCTTTCAGGAAATGTGCGATGAACACGGATTGCTCGAAGAAAAAAGACAGATTGAACAGCGATTGATTTACGGCTCATTCCCGGAGATTGTAACCAAACCGGATGAATCCAAAGAATTGCTGAAAACAATGGCTGAAAGCTATTTATACAAAGATTTACTATTACTCGAACAAATCAACAAACCGGTATTGCTCGAAAAAATTGTTAAAGCACTTGCTTTGCAGGTAGGAGGTGAAGTAAAGTATCACGAAGTCGGGCAAATTGTAAATGCTGACCCGATGACTGTTGAAAAATATATTGACTTGCTTGAAAAAGCTTATGTGCTTTTTCGACTCCCTGCATTGAACAGAAATGTTCGAAATGAAATTAAGAAAGGAAAGAAAATCTATTTCTTTGATAACGGAATAAGGAATGCAGTCATTGGAAATTATAACAGTCTCACATCCAGAAATGATATTGGAGCTTTATGGGAAAATTATCTGATAAGCGAAAGAGTAAAATGGCTTTCGTATAATAAAACAGATGTATCAAAATATTTCTGGAGAACAGCGTTGCAACAGGAAATTGATTACATAGAAGAATTAAATAATACATTTGACATCTTTGAATTCAAATGGAGTAAGTCTGCAAGAGCTAAGTTTTCGAAATCGTTTACGGGTAATTACACTGTAAAAGAAAAGCGTTTAGTAAATTTTGATAATGTTGAGGAATTTCTTTTGCAGAATTGATGTCAATTGTCGAAAGTAACACCCGATGGTTCATTATGAGGATACCCCTGTCAGGTGTAACACCTGACAGGGTTTGATTTTTATACCACCATTGTTTTTGTATATTCACCGCCGATAAAGCCGTATTGACAATATTTAGTTGTCATAAATGCTCCGGAATGTTTCGATTGAATTGTGATTGCTTCATTCAAATCTGAAGTGCATGAATTTATAATACAATCAAATATAGCTTTTACAGCAGGATTTGATTGAGAAGCAATACCGGAAATATCAGTTGGCAATCCTGATAATTTTCCTTCGTTGAAAATTCTTTTCGGTAATGCTTTTTCATCATTGGTTGCAATGTCATAAGTAATTTGAATTGCTTTATCCATTGGTCCGGCATAGTCAGTGAGCCAGCCGATAGTTTCGGATGCTTTAACAGATTTTCCTGTCAATAATAATTTGAGAAGTTTTTCCCAGTCATTAGATTTTGCTTTTCTGAAAGTCCAGTGGCACATTTCCATACCGGGAACGACAGGTAAAGTAACTTCGGGAGCACCGAGACTTGCATCATCAACGGATACTAAATAATGGCAATGTACCATTAATTCGAGCATTCCACCGAGACATCGTTTACCGTTAATGAAACCAACAGATGTTTTAAATTCATTGTTCAATCTTCGTGCTGTCTTTGACCATTCATAAGAAACACGGAATCCCTCTTTCTCAATATTCAGTGCAGGGAAAAATTCATTTGTATCGGCACCGACAAGCTGAGTGGATAAGTGGAAATCTCCGGTGAGAATAACTCGCTCAATCTTTTCAGCTTTCAGCCAGTCTATAGCCCTGTTCATTTCTTCATTGACATCCCAGTTATAACTTTCACGTGCAATAGTAATAACTCCGATTTTTCCATCATGCTCTGCATTAACGTAAAGCTGCTGCCATTCAGGTTTATTCAGATTGTCGAATACATCAGGATGCCATGCTTTAGGAGATGCATCTGGAAATAATTTATGAAATGAATCAACGATTTTTATAGAATTTTCTTTGCCTAATCTCCGAATTTGTGAATTAATTCCGTTCCTGAATTGAGCACATAGTTCTCCGATGGAATTCATATAAGTAAGATGTGACCTGTTCTCATGAAGCATTAGAGATGTCATTTGGATTAGAGAGCCGAGAATCCATGTCTCAAATTCTTTCAATTCATTTTCATCAACAGACCAATTAACCATAGGCCTGAGATGATTTAACGGATACCAGTTCTGTCCTCCATCTTTATGTTCAACGAGTGATGCAGTAGGTTCGAATAGTTTGCCATAATGCATGCTCAAATGATGCAGGCAAGACCATGTCAGGAAGTTAGCTCCCTTTGCACCGATTACATCATGAGCTCTGAAAGGATTTGGTCCAAATAATTTCCTGACATATTTATCAATTTTCCAGAAGGGCATGTTTGTTGCTTCGTGATAACGAAGTGCTGATAATGTCAGTCCGCAGAATAAAACATCAAGTACAAAAGCCCAGTTGTCGCTCACAGGAATCGGTAACATACCTAAAACCCAGAATAGTTGTGTTATTTTAGACGGTTTGCTTTCGACAACTTCCCATATTTTATTGATTTGATGAGGGAATGCAGGATGATAGATATCCACACCCAACTCAGATGAGGGAAAACCTGATGTTACAGATTTAATCTCGATTCCGGGGAATGAATCTCTGAAAATTTTATAATGTGATTTTTTTATTTCGAGAATTTCCGGGATTGCTTCTATTAGAAGTTTTGGATTAAACTTTTTTAGTAGAGAAGGTAATTTCGTACCTTCATAGTTGAATCTAATAACTGAGCTCATTATTTCATCGGCTTGTTTTTTTCCGAATGAAGATGCGAGGCCTGCGTATTGAAATCCAATGCCATCCGGCACACCGGGGAAATCGAGACCGATAAGCGGAATGCCATAGGGCTGAAGCCGAGAGCCAAGCTGCATCATTTTTCCTGCACCGACAATTCCGTTTGCACCTGATATGACTAATGCACCTCGTTCGCTTTCTTTTCCAAAAACCTGTTCAACAAGTTCGCTTGCATTAACAGGCAATCTTCCATTTTTAAAAATGTCAATTACATTTCCCAGTCCTAAGGTATCGAGTGTTGATTGTCTCATTGATTTTGTCATCAATTTTTCCCTCCTTCCGACACTTTATATATTGCTGCAATGCCTACATCACCTGCGGCACATCCGAAAATCAGAACATAGCCCCCTCCCAGGTCAACTGCTTCTTCAAGAGCTTCCATGGACACACGTGTAAGTGTTGGTCCCTGAGGATGTCCCCATACAAGAGGACAGCCAGTGTTATTCATCTTATGCCAGTCATAATTAAATTCCTTTGCAAAAATCGCATCATTAACAGCAAATGGATTATGATTTTTTACAACTGCAATATCATCCATTGTTAAGCCGGTTTGATTCAGTAATTTCTTAATTGTTAATACCGGTGCTTCAGGCATGAGACTTGGAAGTGTTCTCACTTCGGCTCTCCCAATAATCTGAATATCAATATCAGGACGGGGGGTGAATTCTTTTACTTTATCTTTACTTGTAACGAGCATGGTTGCCATTCCATCGGAAGCATGTGTTTGCGTTCCTGAAGTAACACACGAATCAAGTTCACGCATTGCACGTAAGCCATCAAGTGTAATTTTACGAACACCGGCATCGGAATCAATAGTGCCTAAAACTTTTCCCTGAAGATTTAAAACCTCCATTGGAACAAGTACACGATTCAGGAAGCCGGATTCCAATGAATTAAAATACTGTTCATACCTGTAAAAAGTCAATTCATCAACTTCTTTGCGGTCTATTTTATATTTACGGGCGGCAAGTCCTGCAGTAGTCAGCATTGCTTTTCCGGTTGCTGGGTCAAATCCGAAATTATCCCAGACATCGCTGAGAGCAATGGTTCGTTCATAAGAACGGCGTTCAGGAAAAACTCCGACAGGTGAATCGCTCGTACGGTCGAATGTCAGCACTCCGACTGTATCGGAGGAACCTGATTGAACCTCTGCTGCAGCGAGAAGAATTGCCTTCAATCCTGTCGCACATGCTTGTTCGACATGATATCCTGGGAGGCGAAATCCCGCACATGATGAAACAAACGGCGAAGTCCAGAATTTCCAGTGCCAGGGGATTGTAGAACCTGTTACAAGATAATCGAGATTTTTCATTTGAACTTTTCTCTTGCTCATTATCTTACTCATTGCCTCACCGGCAAACTGCCCGATGTTCACTTCAGCAAGAGCAGACATTTGCCATGCAGGGAAATAACTGCTTCCCCATGTGCCATAAGGGATTCTTGCATTAGGGTATATTGACTCAACTTTTTTCATTAACAATCTCCGTTCATTTTCACTTTTATTAAAATATATTATTTGTCATATTAAATTAAGCAATTTTAAGTCATGCTGAACTTGTTTCAGCATCCATTTTGGTTTTAATATCAACTGATAAAAATGGAATAGATTCTGAACCAAGTTCAGAATGACATTTTAATCAATCAGGAACCAAAATAGAACGCTTTGTGTATTTATGTTCAAGCGTATTTCTGAACACTTCATTAATTTTCGATAAGGGAAATGTTTCAATGAAATGTTCGATGTTCAATTTTCCGGATGCTACTAAATTGACTACATCAGGGTAAAGTTCAGGCTTACATCCCCATGTCCCGAGCATTATCGCATCGAATGCCATTAGGTTGCTCAATCTTACTTCCAATTTATCGAGAGTAAAACCGACAATAGATAAAGTAGATGCAAAGCTGAGTTGTGCGAATCCAAGCTCCTGTCCTGCTTTAGTTCCTGACATTTCAAAAATCTTCCACATATATTGAGATACACCCAATTCTTTTGAAATACCTTTCACAGCATTTTTGATGTCTTTGATTCCAAGCTCTTTTATATTCAACGTTGCGTCAATACCATTCTGCTTTGCTATATCGAGCTTATTGTCATCAATATCCAAAGCAAGAACTTTCGCACCGAAAATTTTTGCTATTAATGCGGCATAAATACCAACACCACCGACACCAATAACAATTGCGAAATCATTTTGCTTCAAGCCTGATTTCACAATCACCTGGTATGGAGTTGATACTGCATCAGCAATGACAGCAAGATGTTCCAGGGGATATTTTGCAATTACATCATCGCCGACAATGCACAAATTCTTGAAAGGTACTTTGATATGCGAAGCAAAACCGCCGTCGAAGTCATTACCGGGCATCAATTGTTTTTGACAGATATTGCTTCTTCCGCTTTTACATAGTTCACATTCTCCACATGGAAGAACAGCAGGAATAATTACTTTCTTGTTCAACCATTCGGAGGGTCCTTGAACAACAGTACCGCTGATTTCATGTCCGAGCGTGAGAGGTAGCGGATGTTTTGTAGGAACCCCAAAATACCAGAAACTCAAATCAGTATGACAAACACCGCATCCTGCAACTTTTACCAGTACTTCATTATCATTCAGTTCAGGTTTTGGCTTTTCGACAAGCTGAAAATCAGCTTTGAGTTCAGTCATTTGCCATGAATAAAAATTATTTACCATAGTTTCACCTTTTATTATGAAAATTTATCTTCTCAAATCCCCCTTTAATAAAGGGGGAAAAAAGAGATTCTTCACTGCGTTCAGAATGACAATTAATCATATCTATCATTTATTTATTATTCTTTGCAAAAAGGGATGCACCGAAAGCATTGATATACTGCGGATTTTCAGGTACAGTAACTTTTTGCATTAAATATTCTTCCATAATAGTCTTTATATAAGGATGATATTTTGCAACACCACCAATTAAGATTATTGGCAGAGTTTTATCCATCGGTATTTTTTTAATTCGATTCACAACTGAAATGTAAATTCCCTTTGCTATATCTTCAGCAGGCACATTATCAAAAATCCACTGCATAACTTCTGTCTTTGCGAATACGGTGCAGAAGCTATTCAGCTCTTTACTAAAATTTGATTTTTCTGCTATTGAACTCATTTCGGATAATTCTATTTCAGCTTTCTCTGCGACTTCAGTGATAAATGCTCCAGTACCTGCGGCACAACGGGTGTTCATGTAAAAGTCAATCACTTTTCCATTTGAAGCACTCTTGATAATTTTTATATCCTCGCCTCCGATGTCAATAATATTTTTCTCAAAAGGATACAATTCCGTTAAGCCGGTTGAAGCACAGTATAGTTCAGTTTTGATTACATTTACATTCTTATAATACTGCCTGCCATAGCCAGTGGCTCCGGTTCTTTCAATTTTATAATTATCATTTATTGTTTTTATTATTGCGTTTTCTTCGTCTTTATTTCTTGTGAGAGTTTTAACTAAACTTTGATAGACAATAATATTCGACTCATCAATCACAACAAATTTTGTGAATGAAGAACCGGCATCTATACCTAAATAATAATTACTCATTCAGCTTTTTCTTTCAATTTAGTTGAATTAATAGCATCCAGAATTTTCTGAGGGGTAATCGGCAAATTATAAATTCTTACCCCGATTGCATCCGCAATAGCATTTGCCAAAGCCCCGAAAACGGGCAGTGTAGCTCCTTCGCCGACTTCCTTTGCACCGAATGGCCCTTCCGGTTCGTAGCTGTCAACTATGGTAGAATGAATCTCCGGCATATCGGCAGAAGTAGCAATTATGTAATTATGCAAATCTGCATTCAACATCTTCCCATTCTGAGCGAAAACTTCATCCTCAAATAGGACTTCGCTCATACCCATGACGATAGCACCTTCGACCTGACCCTCGACTGCCATTGGATTGATGGCTGTACCGCAGTCGTGTGCATCCCAGAAATTCAGAACTTTTACTTTTCCTGTTTCCATGTCAACTTCAACTTCACAGACAGTAGCCGAAAAAGAATAAGCAGGGGAAGTGCCGACTGCTGCACCTTTGTAATTACCTCCCAAGCCTTCTGGAGGAGAGTAATGTCCCTTCCCGGTTAATGGCCCATTCTTTGAGAAATACTCAGTAGCGGCTGTTTCCCATTGAATTTTACTTTCAGGATTTTCTTTATTATATATTAAATTATTTTTTGCTTCTAACTTTTCGACCTGTGTATTTAATAATTTTGCGGCAGTTGAAAAAACTTTCATTCTCACTTCATCACCAGCCATCTTAGAAGCATTGCCGCCCATTAATGTAACTCTGCTTGAATAAGCACCAAAGCCGAGTGGCGTAATATCACTGTCTGCAGAAATCACGCTGATTCTGTCGAATGAAATTCCCATTGCCTCTGCCGCAGATTGAGCGAGTACAGTATCTGAACCCTGACCGATATCAGCATCACCGACGAACAGTACTGCCTTCGAACCATCTTCCTCAACTTTAATAATTGCGTTTGAATGAGGAAATTGAGAACGGTAGATCGGATAACCTGCACCTGAAACAAAACCGCCACAGCCGATTCCTATTCCTCTCCCTTTTGGCATTTTGCCTTTCTTCATGTCCCAGCCTGATTTCTCACGTACTTTTTCGAGACAGGCAACGAATTCGCATGAATGAATATCGAGGTCATTGCACGTATGATATTCCGGTGTCATCGCATTTTTTAAGCGAATATCAATATGGTCCATTCCAATTTCATCAGCAATCATTGAAAGTAATGATTCAAAAGCAAACCTCGGAAATGGCGTACCGTGTCCACGCATTGCACCGCAAGGCGGAAGATTGGTATTCACGCGGTATCCGTCATATTTATAGTTCGGAAATTTGTACAATGTCGCAAGCATTGAACCTGCGTAATATGTTGATACGATTCCAAAACTTGAATATGCACCTCCTTCGAGGATTGCTTTCTGCTGAACGGCTGTTATAGTACCGTCTTTCTTCACACCGATTTTCAAAGTGATATACTGCTTATGTCTGCCTCTTCCGTATAAATACATTTCCTCCCTGCTGTAGCGCATCTTTACAGGCTTCCCTGTTTTCTTTGCAAGCAGGATTGACAAAATTTCAAGATAGTTTGTTGCGGCTTTTGAGCCAAAACCACCGCCGCAATTTGTCATAATAATTCTGATATTGCCAAGAGGCAGAGCCAAAATTCTCGATAATTGATGATGTACGTAATGGACTACCTGTGTAGAAGTATGTAGTGTAACCTTACCGTGCCTGTCCCATTCTGCGATTGCACAGTGCGGCTCCATAGGATTCTGATAAACCCTGTTACCTACAAATGTTGCTTCCTTAATTAAATCAGCTTCTGAAAATCCTTTTTCAATATCACCAAAATGATGGTCAACTCTTGTGTTTATGTTGTTTTCATATTTATCATTAAATAATCTTGGTGCACCATCTTTCATTGCTTCAAGGGGGTCAAACACTGCAGGAAGTTCCTCATATTCCACTTTGATGAGTTCAAGAGCCTTGCAGCAAGTCTCCTCATCAACAGCCGCTACAGCCGCTACCACATCACCGACATAACGGACTTTATCTTTTGCAAGAACATTTTCATCATATCTCGGTGGTGAAGTTCCCCATGTAATATCGGTAACATCTTTTCCAGTCAGAACTGCTTTCACACCTTGCAATGCTTCTGCCTGTGATGTATCAATTGAAATTATTTTTGCATGAGCATGTGGACTGTAAAGCAGTTTCCCGTATAGCATATCGGGAAGAACCATATCATCTGTATAAATAGCTCTACCAGTAGCTTTATCAGGAGCATCCTTCTTTGGTAATCTTTTTCCGGCAACAGAAAGATTCAATGCTGACTTCTGAGGTGCGAATTCAATTTCCTTTGGAATTCTTCCATTAAGATATTCGACAGCGGTTTCAACAGCTTCAACAATTTTCGTGTAACCTGTACAGCGGCACAGGTTGCCGCTTATAGCCTGTTTTATTTCTTCAGAATTTGGATTTGGATTATCATCCAGAAAAGATTTTGTCCTCATAATCATTCCGGGAGTGCAATAGCCGCATTGGATTCCACCTTTTTCGACAAAAGCACGTTGAAGGGGATGCATTTCATTTCCGTTTGCCAATCCTTCAATGGTCTGAATATTTTTTCCATCGGCTTCTACAGCAAGAACTAAGCAGGAGTTGACGGCTTTACCATTCATTATAACAGTACAAGCGCCGCAATCACCAAGTTCACATCCTTTTTTAGTCCCTGTTAATCGTAATTCTTCACGAAGCAAGTCCAGCAAAGTTGTTCCCGGTTTTACAGCAACTTCGTAATCCGTTCCGTTTACATTTATATTAATTATCTGTTTCATAATTGTAAAATTTAGTTAAGAATTTTAGTTCTTTCAATAGCAAGAGCCAGAGCCTGTTTTGTCAACACTCTTACAAGATGACGGCGATATTCGGCACTGCCGCGAATATCATCAATCGGAATAGTATCATTTGCTGCAGCAATTACTATTGATTCGATTAATTCAGAATTCCCTATTAATTCATCAATGGTTTTTCCAAGAATAATTTTATTTGCATTTTTGCTTATTACTGGTGTTGGCGCACATGCACCAATTACAATGTTTATATTTTTACAAATACCTGAGATAAATTCAATCATTACTGCAGACGATGCCACTGATATTGATGAAGCCTCTCTCAAACCGAATTTCACAAAAGATGCTCCTGATGATTTATGTTGTATAGGAACAATTATCCTTGTCATTATTTCATTTTTCTTTATTTCGGTTTTATGATGAGAAATGATAAATTTTCTTAATGGTAGAGTCCTTGTGCTTTTATGTGATGTTAATTCAACTTGTGCATTGTATGCCATAAGTATAGGAGCTGTATCGGCACAAGATGCTCCGGTGCATAGATTACCACCTACAGTGCCGGTGTTACGTACCTGTTCTGAACCTATTTTTGATGCGGCTTCCGAAAAAGCAGGAATCTTATTTTTAATTATTTCAGAATAGACTAAGCCGTTGTGGGTTAGACCGGCACCGATGTAAATATTCTGGGAGTCCACATCAATAATTTTTAATTCAGGAATCTCAGAAAGTGAAACAAGGTCGCTGAATTTTCGAATGCCTTTCTTAACTTCGACAAGTAAATCTGTGCCACCTGCTAATGGTAAACCTATTTCACTTTGCTCCAATATTTGGGATGCTTCCCCGATTGAAACCGGTTTGTGATATTTAAAATCTGATATATACATCTACTTTTAAAATTTTTAATTTTTAATTTTTAATTTTTAATGAATTTTTAATGAATAAATTTCTATTTATCATTTCTTAATTTAACTTCATCCCAAGCCTGAAAGCTTGAATATTAGTATCAGCAAATTTAGAAGGCACATAATGTCTGATACTTTCTTCAATTGCTTCGGCATTGATTAATCTTGTTTTTGCATTAATAAATCCGAGCATAATAATATTTGCAAATAGCTTCTGTCCAAATTCTTTGAATGCTATGTCCGTTGCTGAAATTGAATATGAATCAGCGACAAAAGAGTCAATATTTACCAAATCAGAATCATAAAATAACAAACCGGTTTTGATTAATGATTTTTTATATTTCTCGAATGCCGGCTGCGAAAAAGCAACAAGAATATCATTACCGCTTGGCACCAGTTCATAGATATAGGAATCCTGGATAATCACATCACACTTGCAGGCACCGCCGCGTGCTGAACTGCCGTAGGACTGTGTCTGAATAGCATTCTTGTTATCAAGAATAGCCGCCCATCCGTAAATTACTCCTGATAGAATGATGCCCTGACCTCCGAAACCTGTGAATCTTATATTCATGCAGGCACCTCATTAAATTTCATATTAATGTTTCTGAGGCTTTCTGTGAACTCTGGTCTGGTGCGTTCAGCAAGTTTTCCAATAACAAGCTTACTATCCAAATCGTCGCCGGTATAATCTGCAGTCTTGCGAATATCTATCGAATTGTCCCTGAAATCCTTGAGCTGGTCTATTCCTTCACGCATACCTACACGTTTTCCATAGCTTGTCGGACATTGAGAACAAATTTCAACAAATGAAAATCCTTTTTTCTGAATAGCATCTTTCATGGCTTTTTTAAGATGGAAGATGTGATAAGTTGTCCATCTTGAGACGTAAGACGCTCCTGCTGCTGCGACAAGCTCTGCGATTTTAAACGGCTGTTCGGTATTTCCGTAAGGAGTTGTCGAAGTCGGGACAGATGAAGGCGTTGTTGGACTGACCTGCCCTCCCGTCATACCATATATGTAATTGTTAACAAGAAAAACAGTCAAATCAATATTTCTACGAGCCGCATGAATGAGATGGTTTCCTCCTATACCTGCTAAATCACCATCTCCCGCAATAACTACTACATGTTTATCGGGTTTCATGACTTTAACACCTGTGGCAAATGCTATCGCTCTCCCATGAGTAGTGTGCAAAGTATCGGCAGAAAAATATGGTGATGGTATCCAGGATGAACAACCAATTCCGGTTACCATGATAATATCATCAGGATTTATTTTCATTTCATCAACAACGTGGCAGAAAATATTCAGCACAGTGCCGCAGCCGCATCCGGCACAAAATTCGGTCGGCAGTATTTCAGTTCTTAGATATTTTAAAAGATTATTTTTCATTTAATTAAAAATATTAAATTATTTTTTGAATAGCCACTACTTTTAAGTGGAGTTAGTTATATATTACATTTTCGGATTTATCCCCTTAACATAAGTGACTAAAGTCAGACTTATATGGATAATGCTATCCACTATCTGAAGAGGCTGTGTTATAATTTAAACTAAAGAACATTTTTAAAATCGTTCATCAACCAAAAAATAAAAAATAATTGGGAGTGGCTTTTATGCCACTTTCCAATTATAATTCTCAAACTTGTCCCATATTA
>JAKAKE010000193.1 GCA_021824625.1 Bacteroidota bacterium
CGCCGCAGTCGGAGCAGTAGCAAGTCTTATCCGCTCATGCAGTCCTGTTGGAATGCAGAATCCACATACAGGAATGATGGTTTATAATGACTCTATTCCAAAAATACCTCATGCCGCTATTACACATGAGGATGCCCTGCTGCTTGAAAGATTGCAGGCACGCGGCCAGAATCCTGTTGTGCATTTATATATGGAAGCTCAAACTCTTCCTGATAATATATCTTATAATGTTATGGGTGAAATACGCGGAACAGAAAAGCCGGAAGAGATAGTTGTTCTCGGAGGCCACTCGGACTCATGGGACGTCGGCACAGGTGCTCAGGACGATGGCGGCGGATGTATAGCCACATGGCATGTTGTCAGACTCATGAAAGAATTGGGAATAAAGCCGAAGCGAACAATCCGTGCAGTTATGTTTGTGAATGAGGAAAATGGTGTTAAAGGTGGCAAGGCTTATGCAGAAAAGCACAAGAATGAAAAGCATCAATTGATGTTTGAGTTTGATTCCGGTGTCTTCGCACCTAATGTGATTGGTTTTTCCGGTTCGGATTCTCTGATGGAGAAAGTGAAGGGATTTGAAAAATATCTTCGGATGGTTGATTCAATAACTGTGAATAAAGGCGGCTGGGGTGTGGACATCAGCCCTCTGGCAAGGCAGGACAGCATTCCTGTGATGAGCCTCGGCACAAATGATGAGGGAAAATATTTCTGGTATCACCACAGCCCTGCAGACACACCTGATAAGGTTGACCCTCTGATGCTGAATAAGTGCATAGCTGCAATTGCGATTGCTGTTTATCTTTATTCCGAAATGGAATGAGAATCAATTACGAATTACGAATTATAAGTTACGAATTGTGGTTAAAGATTTTATAGGAATTTATTAATTCCATGAAAACCGAACATTAGTTCTTTCATTATATACTTGGATTATAATAACTTATACCAATTAACATATCAATCTGATTTAATATTTTAAATACCTAATCGCTAAATATCATAATAAATTGCTATTATAACCGCCAAATATTATAATAATTTGCTATTATAATGGAAAATTATTAATTTTGTATGTAATTTTATTCAATTTATAGACTTAAAATGATAGAAAGAGAAATATCAAAATTATTAAATGCAAGATTAAGTAAAAAGAAAGCTTTGATAATTGTTGGTGCAAGGCAAGTTGGTAAGACTACTCTTGTTCGCCACATTGCATCAAATTTTGTTGGAAAAAATATAATCTGGAATTGTGATGAACCTGATGTTCGTAGTAGATTAGAAAATCCCACATCAACTCAGCTAAAACAAATGATTGGCAATAACAAGCTGCTTGTGATTGACGAAGCACAAAGAATTAATAATATCGGAATTACCATTAAACTAATTGTTGATAATATTCCTGATGTTCAGGTGATTGTTACAGGCTCATCTTCACTCGAATTGACGAAAGGAATTTATGAACCATTAACAGGAAGAAAGTTTGAATTTAAGCTTTATCCTTTTTCTTTCGGTGAGCTTGTTGCTCATACTTCGTTGCTTGAGCAAAGGCGTCTTCTCGAACATAGAATCCTCTATGGCTTTTATCCCGATGTTGTGAATAATCCCGGAGATGAACGTTCAAGATTAAATGAAATAATCACAAGCTACCTTTTCAAAGATATTTTTACTTACGGTGATATTCGCAAGCCGGACATTTTCGACCGTCTGATAAAAGCACTGGCTCTGCAAATCGGGAATGAAGTGTCATACAATGAGCTGTCAAAATTGGTTGGTATCAATAAAGAGACAGTTTATAAATATATTGATTTATTGGAAAAAACATTTATCGTTTTCGTTCTCAATTCATTCAGCAGAAATCAAAGAAATGAGTTGAAGAAAAGCAAAAAAATATATTTTTGGGACACCGGAATAAGAAATGCAATTATTGATAATTTCAATTCACGAGAACTCAGGAATGACTGGGGATTTTTGTGGGAAAACTTCATTATCAGCGAGAGAATGAAATACGTCAGCAATACAGGTAAATACCGTAACTATTATTTCTGGAGAACTGCTCAAAAACAGGAGATTGATTTCATAGAAGAATATGATGGCGAACTTCATCCTTACGAGTTCAAATGGAATCCGAAGGTATCAGCAAAACTTCCTAAATCTTTTTCATCTGCTTATGGCAATTATGATTTTAATGTTATAAATTCGGAGAATTTTACAGAATATATTTTATGACAAATGCTTCCTCAGTCAGGAGTAATTCCTGACTGGATTTAATTACAATATTTCTATTTATAAGTTCGGCTCATAATATTATACATTGGCTAATAAAATGATTAAATTGCTTATAAAACTTATATATTTATTATTCATCTAACCTGTTATTATTCAATTCATTATCAATAATAAAACAAATTGCTTTATTATGGCACTCGATTTGTCACAGTCAAATCAAACTAAATAAAAAGGATTATGGCAGAAAACAAAGAAGGCCAGGAAAAAACCGAACCGGCGAGTGCGAAGCGACTGAACGAAGCACGAGCCAGGGGACAGGTATCAAAAAGCATGGACGTTACCACAGCGGCTATGATGCTGTTTGGCGGGATTATCATCTTTTTGTTTGGTAACGCTTTAATTTCCGGTATTCAGGACTTCATGAGGTATATGTTTTATAACTCATCCAGTATTAATATTACAGATAATAATGTTGGTAGTTTGTTTATACAAATTCTTCTTTTACTATCAAAAATTTTACTCCCGATACTTGTTTTGATTATGATTATTGCACTCATAGCAGAAGTCTCCCAGGTAGGC
This sequence comes from Bacteroidota bacterium, assembly GCA_021824625.1. Classification (GTDB taxonomy): domain Bacteria; phylum Bacteroidota; class Ignavibacteria; order Kapaibacteriales; family UBA2268; genus XYC2-FULL-35-21. The sequence goes on from JAKAKE010000193.1 coordinate 2,806, forward strand.
TTTACGTTTGCTACAAAGAAATTCACCGAAGGTAATCACTTCAAACAAATATTCAATCCATTCAGTGGATTGAAGAAAATTTTTATGTCCGGCAGGGCAGTATTCGAACTTGTTAAAAGTTTTGCAAAATTACTCTTGTTTTCACTGATTGTTTACCAGGTGCTTGACGCCAGGGCAGAAGAAACAGTCGGCTTGATGGAAAGGCCCATCGAAGATATTGGTGCATTCATTGCAGCAGTTTGTTTTGAGCTATTAATAAAAATATCCGTTGTGTTTATTCTCATTGCAGTCGTTGATTTCTTCTATCAGAAATACAGGTTCAAGGAAGATATGAAAATGACAAAGCAGGAAACCAAAGAGGAAACCAAGCAGACAGAAGGCGACCCGAAAATCAAGCAGAGAATCAGGTCAATCCTGCGTTCCCGGCTTAGAAAACTCATGCTCAAGAAAGTCAGAACCGCAGAAGTTGTAATTACCAACCCTACTCATTTTGCTGTTGCACTCAGTTATAAATCCGAAGATATGAGTGCTCCTGTCCTTGTAGCAAAAGGCCTTGACTACCTTGCACTTCAAATACGCGAAATTGCCGAGCAAGCCGGTGTGCCTATCGTCGAAGACCCTCCTCTTGCCCGTGTGATTTATTACCAGGTTGATGTCGAGCAGGAAATACCCGAAAACCTCTTCAAGGCAGTGGCACAGGTTCTCGCTTATGTTTATCATTTGAAGAGAAAAGCAGGATAAAATCTCAATTTTTTCCGGCTTCTGACTTCCAGCTTCCGACTTCTGACTAACGACTTTCGACTCTCGACTCTCGACTTCCTCCTTCCAGCTTCCAGCCTCTGACTTCCGACTTTACAATTTTTCCCTTGACTTTCACATTCCCATTCATTAATTTACAATTGTTATTTATAATCAATTCGGAAAAAAATGAACTCTCTCTATTTCGGCGACTGCCTCGATGTACTCAAGGAACTGAACAAACAGCACCCGGGCGGCTCCGTCCGCCTCCCCGGTCTCTGAGAAATGCTCACTTTCAAAAGCAGTACGAAAAGATTAGACGGAGAGAAGGAAGAAGAAGGGCTGTTCGATGAAAAATAAAGAAAAATCAAATAATGAAATAATGCTTAGTGAAGAAATTATAGCTTCTAAGATTTATCTTATACATGGTAAAAGAGTAATGCTCGACAGCGACCTTGCCGGAATTTATGGAGTTACTACAACAAGACTGAATCAACAAGTAGGAAGAAACCTGAAACGTTTCCCACTTGATTTTATGTTTGAACTGTCAAAAAAAGAATTTGAAAACTTGATGTTGCAAAATGCAACATCAAGATGGGGAGGCAGGAGAAAATTACCAAAGGTATTCACTGAACACGGTGCAATAATGCTTGCAAGTGTTCTTAACAGCGAAAGAGCTGTCAATGCAAGTATCAACGTAGTTAAAGCATTTATCAGTATGAGGGAATTTATTTCTCTCAGCAAGGAATTAGTACAGAAACTCGAAAAATTTGAATTAAAGACAGAGCAGAAATTATCGGAGCATGACAAGAAATTTCTAGTGGTTTTTGAAACCTTGAAAAAGGTATTGATTGAGGAATCAAAGCCAAAAAGAAGAATAGGATTTTTACCTTGAATCTTGAAGTACCAAATTGGCACCGCAAGTATATTATAAATCTTGATATCGCAAAATGCGACTTCAAGTTTAGATAAATTTCCCTCTCTTTTGTCATCCTGAGCGAAGTCGAAGGAGGGATTAATTGTAGTAAAACGGAAATCCCGATTCATCGGGAGGGTGAGGTTGTCAAGTCCGCAACTAAGCGATTAGATAATGGTAAGGTGGAGGAGGAGTTGTTTTGAAATCATTAAAAAAAATATTATTAATTTAAATTAACAACTTTAATCAATGGAAAAAATAAGAAAAAGATGGGCCTGTTTTTATACAAAATATTCATTTTGGGCTGAAAACAAGATTGAATTTGATAATAATCCTGAAAATATCTCAGATTATGAAAGTTTAATAACAAAACCGATTTTTATTTACAAAAATGATGATTATTCATTATTTGTTTGTCAAGATGGATTGATTATGTTGAGGGTTGAAAAAATTGAAAATAATATTAAGCAATTTAAAGATAAAAGCGAAGAAAATCTGATTGAATATTTAAATTATCTTAATATCATAAATTTTTTATTTGATTGCGA
>JAKAKE010000059.1 GCA_021824625.1 Bacteroidota bacterium
ATCTGATAAAAATAAATTTATTTTACTTCTTTATTTTCATACCTTCGTCTAATAATTCATTCACTGTACAGATTGAATCGGATTCCGAATAGAATCTGATTAAAGGCTCTGTGCCGGAAGCTCTTATTAATAGCCAGCCGTTATCGGTAAAGAATTTGTATCCGTCTTTGGTTTCAATTCTCAGGACATCGAACCTCCCGAGTTTCTTTGGCATTTTCTCGCAGCCGCCGATAATAGCATCTTTTTGTTGTTGTGTGACCCTGACATCACGCCTCAAATAGCGGTGAATTCCAAATTCGTCATCAAGCTCGTCACATAGCTGTTTCAGAGATTTCTTCTCAGCCGCCATTACTTCAAGTAACAGCATTCCGTTGAATATACCATCGCGTTCAGGTATATGAAGTATTGTACCGAGTCCGCCTGATTCCTCACCGCCAATCAGAACTTTCTCTTCGGACATCAGCCTGGCAATATACTTGAATCCGACAGGCGTCTCATGCAATTTAATTGATTTCTTCTCACAGTATTTGTTTACCATCGAAGTAAGAGAAACAGTCTTTGCAACCGAACCACGTTTCTTCTTCTTTTCATACAGGTATTTCAAAAGTATCATAAATACACGGTGTGAATCAACAAAATTACCTTCGTGGTCAACTGTACCAAGACGGTCAGCGTCACCATCTGTAGCGATGCCAATATCGTAGCCTCCAGATTTAACAGATTCCATCAGGTCATAAAGATTTTCAGGTATTGGTTCGGGATGGTGAATGTTACCAAACGAAGGATTGTAATAATCATGAAGTTCTCTGACATTGGGAATAAGCATCTTCATCGTGTCAATTCCGGCACCATGCATAGGGTCGTAAATGATTTTAAACTTTGCATCCAAAATAGCCTGCATATCAATTTTCTTTTTGATGTACCTGATGTATGGCTCTTTAGCATCGAAATACCGAATCTTTCTCGTCTTAAAATAAAGGTCCATATGTTTCATATTCAATTTCGGGACCCTCCCGTTGATTTTTTTTACTTCTGCCTCGAGCTTAGCAACAGTTTCGGGTGTAGCCGGACCGCCAAAATTTGCCTTGATTTTATATCCGTTGTATTGCGGAGGATTATGGCTCGCTGTAATTATAATTCCCAGGTCGGCATCTTTCTGCTTTGTGTGGAAAGAAACCTGCGGTGTCGAAGAAAAGGTTTCGGTTAGCTGCACCGTTATGTCATGATATGCTAATATCTGTGCAGTTTCTTCTGCAAACTCCTTCGATAAAAACCTTGTGTCATACCCTATAACAACAGATTGGTTTTTACCGCCAATCTTTTTCAGCAAGCGTGCTGTTGCAACGGCAACAATCTCAAGATTTGCATAAGTAAAATCGCGGGCTATCAACCCCCGCCATCCGTCAGTACCAAATGAAATCATGATTTAAAAGTATTATTGGTAATAAAATATTGACAAATTATTTTCATTTATTTTATATCATTTTTCATTCATAATTCAAAATTCAGAATTTTTTTTAGGTTATTCATAGTAAAATGAAAATTCTGCTTTACCTGAATAAATGGCATCCTGGCCGAGCAGTTCCTCAATCCTTAAAAGCTGGTTATACTTTGCAACTCTGTCAGTCCTGCTTGGAGCGCCTGTCTTTATTTGTCCTGAGTTCGCTGCCACTGCTATATCTGCAATCGTAGTGTCTTCTGTTTCACCTGAACGGTGAGATATAATAGTGCCATAAGCATTCCTTTGGGCAAGCTGAATAGCTTCGAGTGTTTCAGTCAGTGTGCCGATTTGATTAACTTTAATCAACACTGCATTGCCAACCCCTTCTCTGATTCCTCTTGCTATGTATTCAGGATTAGTTACGAATATATCATCACCTATCAACTGTACTTTTTGTCCGAGTGCCTTTGTTAATTTCACCCAGCCGTCCCAGTCGTTCTCTCCAAGTCCGTCCTCGATTGAAGCAATCGGATATTTCTTACAAAGCCCGACATACCAGTTAATCATCTCATCTGAAGTTAAAAGATTTCCGGTAGATTTGAACATCTTGTATTTTCCGTCTTCAACCATTTCGCTTGATGCAGTGTCAATGGCAAGGAGAATGTCATCTTTAGGCTTGTATCCTGCTGCATTCACGGCTTCGAGAATCACATCAAATGCTTCTTCGTTGGATTTCAGTGATGGGGCAAAACCGCCTTCATCACCGACAGAGGTTGAATAGCCCTTCGATTTCAAGACCTTTTTCAGGTTATGAAATACTTCAGTACCCATTCTCAATGCTTCTCTGAAAGTAGGAGCGCCAACAGGTACTATCATAAATTCCTGGATGTCAACCGTATTATCGGCATGTTTACCGCCATTGAGAATGTTCATCATGGGTGCAGGTAAAACTCTTGCATTTACTCCACCTATGTACTTATAAAGAGGTAGATAATATGATTCCGCCGAGGCTTTTGCACATGCAAGCGAAACACCAAGTATGGCATTAGCCCCGAGATTTGATTTGTTTTTTGTTCCGTCTAATTCGCAAAGTATTCTGTCAACCTGAACTTGTTCGGATGCATCCAATCCTTCGAGTGAATCTGTAATAATATTATTTACATTATCAACCGCTTTAGATACACCATTCCCCAGAAATCTTGACTTATCGCCATCCCTCAATTCGCAGGCTTCATGCTCGCCCGTGCTTGCTCCCGAAGGAACTGCCGCAACACCGATTGAACCGTCCTCGAGTGCAACTTCCACCTCGACAGTAGGATTACCGCGTGAATCAAGAATCTCCCTTGCATGAATATCAATAATTAAAGTGCTCATTTTCTACCTTATATTTAATAAATAAATTTTTCTTTAGTTTCTTATATTTCCAACTTAGTAACTTGAAAATTAAAAATTATTTCAAAGAAAAAAACAATTAATATGGAACTTGATTTAGAAATTCAAGTTATCAATCTTTTTTGCAAGTTCAAAATCATGCATTGTCAGTCCTCCTGAATAATGAGTAGTTAATGTTATCCTCACTTTATTCCATCCATATAACAGGATATCGGGATGATGGCCGCTTGCTTCGGCAAGTACAGCCACAGCATTGACAATTCCCACAGCCGCAGGAAAATTCGAAGCAGCCATTTCACGTATAATAGTGTTCCCTTCAAGAGTCCATAAAGGAATATCCTCCATGTTTTCCTTGATTTCTTCTTCTGTTAACTGAATATATTTACCCATCACTTTCATCAGAATTACAATTCAAAGAAAAAAATATTTTCAATCCCAATCTTGAAAAAGAAAAAGGGAAATATAATTTTATATAACGGCTCTTAAAACTTAACCCCAAAATCTAAAGCAGAGCTTTCAGGTGCTCTTCGATTTGCGACTTAGGCATATTGCCTATAATTGTATCAACAACTTCTCCTTTATCAAAAAACAGCAATGTCGGAATCGAACGTATTCCGTACTGCATAGCAATCTGTTGATTATTATCCACATCAACCTTGCACATTTTTGCTTTATTTTCATACTCGGTTGCCAACTCTTCAATCACAGGTGCAATCAATCTGCAGGGACCGCACCAGGTAGCCCAGAAGTCTATCAGGACAGGTAATTGTGATTCTAATACCTCATTTTGAAAAGTATTGTCTGTTACGTGCACAGGGTGTGCCATAATTCTCCTATAATTTTGTATTGATTTAATAATCTGCAAAAATATAAAACTTTATAGTCTGAAAAAATTTTTTTTAATAATTGCCCTTAATATCAAAAAAATTCTCATTTTATTAACAAAGATTAGTATTTTTATAAATAGTATTTTACCAAATTGTTAATCAAGGATATAAAAATTTCATTTTTTATATATGAACTCTGAATCATGCAGCAGGTTTCATGGCTATTTTAATCATAAAATGCTTGAAGGTGTTTTATTACTCTTTTTGGTTGTTGTAAAAATTAATACGCCAAATTTATTTTCCCAGGTCTCCGAACCACACGAAGTTCTTGCTCATAAAATTTCAGTTAATATTACACTGGACGGCATTCTCGATGAATCCTGCTGGAAAGAAGCACAAAGAATCAATAACTTCACACAGCGCGAAATGCACAATGGAGAACCATCAACCGAAAAAACCGAAGTTGCTATTGTTTACACTGCCGAAACGATGTATATAGGCGTCTGGTGCTATGATTCTGATGTCAATGGTATTATAGCTAAGAATATGAAACGTGACTTCGATTATTGGAATGATGATAATTTCGAAATAATTTTCGATACATATCTCGATAAGAAAAATGGATATGTATTTGTCATCAACCCAAATGGAGCAAGATGTGATGTTATGACAACCGATGAAGGACATGGATTCAATATTGATTGGAACGGTGTCTGGGATGCTGCCGTTATTATTAATGGAAATGGCTGGTTTGCCGAAATTGAAATACCTTTTTCTACTCTTAGGTATCCCGATGTAAAATCAAATATCTGGGGGGTGAATTTTGAAAGGAACATTCGCCGTAAAAGAGAACAAGATTTTTGGCAAGGCTGGTCCAGGGATTATAATTTCGAGTTGGTTTCACATGCAGGCATACTCAAAGGATTAGAAAACATAAGGGGTAAAGAAACTATCGAAATAAAACCTTTTGCAACAGGAGGATTTGAAAGAGTAGATTCCAACACTAAACATGTTGCAAAAATCGGTGGCGACGTCAATTACCTTGTTACCCCGACACTGAAATTAAATTTAACTCTCAATACAGACTTTGCACAGATTGAATCTGACAGGGCACAGATTAATCTCACTCGCTTTTCACTTTATTTTCCTGAAAAAAGGGAATTTTTCCTCGAGGGAAATGACAATTTCAAGATGGACTTTGGTGAAAGTATAAAATTATTTCACACAAGGACAATAGGAATTTATAAAAGGAGTGAAATCCCCATTCTCGGTGGTGCAAGATTGATGGGAAAACTTGACAAAACTGATATTGGCTTCCTGTCAATGCAAACTCAGGAGAAGGATAGCATTCCTTCCACTAACTACACAGTTCTGAGAATGAAGCATGATATATTTGAAAAGTCATATATTGGTATGATTCTCACAGCAAAGAACAGTGCCGGCCATTTCAATTATGTCTATGGTGCCGACTTTGCCTATAACACATCAAGCCTTTTCGGCAACAGGAATTTTAAGTTTTATGGTGGTATTGCCCAGTCGCTGACAAAGAACATGGATTCGAAAGACAACTTATCCGTTGAGCTATATACAGAACTTCCAAGCGATGAATTATTTATTAACATGGAATACAAAAACCTCCAGGAAAATTTCAATCCCGAAATGGGTTTTCTTAGGCGGGGTAATAATAAATATAAATTATTCAATACCCAGTTCATGTACCGCCCCAGGCCTGACTTTTTGCCTTTTATAAGACAATTTGACTTCAAGCCTTATGAATTAACATGTTATTGGACTGAAGCTACAAATGAACTCGAATCGGCATATCTCCAAATTCGCCCGCTCGGATTCGTTACACCTAGCGGAGAATATTTTACTTTTCAAATTGTAAGAATTTTTGAACGTCTCGATAATCCTTTTACCATTTTTGAAAACATCATAGTGCCACAGGGAAAATACTGGTTTACAATTAATGAGCTTTCATTCCAGACTTACAAGGGAAGAAACATATCAATGTTGAATCAGCTCTCATGGGGCAGCCGCTGGACCGGTACAAGCTTAAGCTATTATGGCAAACTGTTTTTTAACATAAACAAACATATTAATGTAACTGCTGATTACGAATACAACAATTTCAATCTGCCTCAAGGTAAATTCATTACTAATAACATCGGCGGCAGATTTGAATATTCGTTTAATCCAAAACTATACACAAGCCTCTTCGGCCAATGGAATAACGAAGCAAATGAGGTAATACTCAACTTCAGGTTTAGCTGGATTCCTGTCATAGGAAGCGACGTTTACTTTGTAATTAACCAGAGATACAGCACCGCTAATGACAAGATAATAGCTACAAATACCACATTACTTGCTAAAGTAATATGGAGGTTTTCCTTATAGTATAATAAAAAAAAATGAATTCTTACCCAACCATCTCATCATTTTTATTAAACTTTTCTATTTCATAATTATCATCTTCCTGATTGCTTTTTGTATATTGTTAACACAAAGAACTCCGAAATAAACGCCATCAGGTAAATAATTTGTTACCCACTTAATTTTATTCTCACCTTCATCATAAACATTATTAGCAAGTTCTATAACCAATTGGTTATAGATATTATAAACTGCAATTCTGACCGAACTTGTACTTTTTAGAGTGAAAGAGAAAGTTGTTGTTTGATTACAAGGATTAGGATAATTACTAAAGAAATTATCATCATAATTATTTAATAGATTATCATCATCAACAGATAATGATTTATCAAGTTCATACGCACCTATATCAAAATCTTTACCTGACGGTCTTTGAACACCAAGCAAATCCCTTTTAACAATTGATGAAACATCCTGCCCTTTATCAATACATGGGCTTCCTGAATTCAACTGAAAATTACTATTACCGGGATCTATAAACAGGGGGTTTGTATTGACCGCATTAATATCCCACGCAGGGGGTTCGCCATTGCCATACCAGCAGTTATTGTACTGAGCCGAAGGAATGTCGCCTTGCCTGTCAGCGATATATGTCTCACCCGTAGAATATATAATATTATTTCTTATGAAAACATCTGCATTATCGGTAGCAAACCGGCTGATTTGAAAATGCCCGTTTTCATCTTCAAACACAGCTTCGTTCCATCCACAGCCATATATTGTATTATTATAACAATATATTACTGTGTTATTCACTTCGGTATGCCCCAGGTCAATTCTAATCCCCAGATGGGTTGATGTATTACCTTCGATAAAATCGGGCCCTAAGCCGGCTCTTATGACTAAATTATTATATACCTGATTTTCCCCGACTATATAATATCCCAAAAAAATACCATCACCCCGCTGATTGATAATAACATTGTCATGTATATAATTATTCTGCACAAATGCAGAATAATCCTCTTCGCTATAACCATTGATTCCTCTGTTTGAATTATTATCATGGAGATAATTCCAAGCAACATAATGGTTCGATTCAATGGGAAGTCTTGGAGCCTCTCCCTTACGATTACCGGTAACATAAATACCATGATATAATTTATCACAATTCAAACTGCCAACATCATATAATTCATTTCCATAAATATAAATATCATCTCCGCGGCAACCGATTGCCGCATCAGCCGAGCTTCCATCTGGAGCACTTAAGAAATTTCCTATCACCCGGAATCCGGTTCTGGCACTCACACCTTCATCAGCAGTGAATAAACGAAACTTTGATATTACCCAATGAATTGATGGCCGGTCTTCAACATTATAGGGGTGGAAAGCTCTTTTAATGCTTGTATCTCCGACGATTGAGGTTGCATTTGGATAGACAATTAAGGACTTTGGGTTTCCTGGTGTTCCATCAGAGCTTAATACGACACACCCTTCGAAATTTTCTTCTGTTGTCTGGTTAACTCCATCGCATACATATAAAATATCCCCCGGAGCCAGGTTGTCTTTTCCGTTAACAATAGTACCCCATGGATTTGTCCAACTTCCATTGCCGCTATTATCATTCCCTGTGGTTTTTACATAATAAATGTTCCCCGGTCTTACTGTAAACGGAATTGAATTTGAAATCACACCATTAACCTCAACATAAATACTCCCTAATCCATCATTAGCAAGATTGTCAATTTGAAATGAAATCATTTCCATCTTATGATACGGAACAAGGTTTGCTCCGATGTTTGCAGGACCTCTGTAATAAATGAATTGCGATTGCATGCCATTGCAAAATATTTTGACATCCGCATTCCCTGAGGAAAAGTTTCTTCCCCAAATAGTAACGATTGCACCATCCTGCCCCGGTGTTTGACCTAATGAGTTGTCTGAATTCCCTGTTTTAGGACCGCTTGTAATATCACTGAAGTATAAGACCGGAGGTGGAGTTTGGCTGTAAATAGTGTATGCCAAGAACAGCATTAACGAAAATGTTCTGATGATTTTTTTCATAGCTGGTTTTTTATGTATGTGAATAAAATTTATTTAAATCAATTTTCAAACTTTAAGTATTTTGAAATTTAAATATATAATTCATATCACCTTGTTTTCTTACCGAGCCTTTGTATAAACTAAATTAAACAATTTTATCAGCTATTACAAAAAAAAATATTTAGAGCAATATTTTTTTCTAATTGACCATATAAAAATGATATATCACAAATAATAAGTTCCTTTACTCAATATTTTATTAAAATGAAAATAGAATTGTTCTGATTCGTTTAATTAGTTAATATTCCAAATAATAATAGGTTATAAAGATGGAAAATTTAATTCAAAGAAAACCTGATTTCATTTATAGAGGCGATAAACCTGTAGCAGTTATCCCGGATATAAATGATTACAATGAAATTCTTGAAAGGTTAGATAATGAAGATGATATCGAATATCTTCGAATTGTGAGGGAAAATCCGCTTCAGTTCAGAAGTTTCAATGAATATATAAAATCAAAAAATAAATAGTTTATCTTTTCATTTAGATTATCCCCAACAACTCAAAAAAATTCCAGTAACATCACAATATTTCCCCTTTCCCTTCTTCAATACCAAAGTTAATATGAATTATAAGAAGTATGAAATCACATGTTTATCATAGATATATTAAAAGAATCAGTCTCCTTGTTTTTGGAGATGGCTCCTTACTTAATGCTTGGATTGGTGTTCGTTGCACTACTGAATTTCTTTTTTACAAAAGAATTAATTGCACGCCACGTAGGGAAAGATAGCTACTGGTCAATTATCAAAGCATCATTGTTCGGAGTGCCTCTGCCTCTCTGCTCCTGCGGGGTAATTCCCTCAACTGTTTATATGGCAAAGAACGGAGCTTCGAAAGGAGCTACAATATCATTTCTAATCTCAACTCCTCAAACGGGAATTGACAGCATAATCGCCACTTATGGAATGATGGGATGGGTTTTTGCAATCTATAGGCCCATTGTTGCTTTAATCATGGGTATCCTCGGCGGTTCTGTAATTAAGATGGTTAATTCAAAAGATAAGATTGACACTATCAAACCAATACCTGTGAAAGAACTTGAACTTAATGCAAAGAGTGAATCAACAGAAAATCGTTTAGTGAAAAAAATAAAAGACACTTTGCATTACGCTTTTATCGAATTTCCCGAAGACATTGCCACTCAATTCATTGTTGGTGTAATCATTGCAGGCTTGATTGCATACCTGATTCCCGATAATTTCTTCTCAACTGCCGGAATTTCAGATGGAATTTGGGGAATGTTACTGATGATGGCAATAGGAATACCGATGTATGTCTGTGCCACTGCTTCAATTCCGATTGCTGTTACATTGATGATGAAAGGACTTTCACCGGGAGTTGCTTTTGTCTTTCTCGTTACAGGACCTGCAACGAATGCCGCTTCATTGGTAATCATCACTAATACACTCGGGAAAAAAGTTGCAGTAACTTATCTGACTGTTATTGGCTTATCATCCATTGCATTCGGTTACCTCCTCAACTTCTTTTTTGATGCTTTGAAAATTGATTCGTCAGTTTACATTAATTCACTGCACATGAACCATCAACATGGAAACTCAGATGATTACCGGCTGAAATTGACTACGGGAATAATTTTACTCATCTTATTATTAATAGCACTTTACAGAAAATATTTAATGAATAAATTAGGAAGAAAATCAATGCAAATACCTGAATCAACAAAAGTACAAATCGAAGGAATGACCTGCAACCACTGTGTTATGAATGTTAAAAAAGCAATAACAAGTGTTAACGGCGTTACAGAAGTGGATGTCAGCCTCAGCGACAATGCCGCATTCGTCAAAGGAGAATTCAAAATGGAAGAATTGAAAATGGCTGTGGAAGAAGTCGGGTATAAGGTTGCATAACAAAATTAAACATATTGACATCAAGCAAATGAAAAAAGATATTTTAATTTCTGATAAGGAGATGTCTGAACTAAGGTACTTATTTCCCTCATTACGCAAGGGATTAAAAGAAGCTAAGGAAGAGAAATTTACAATTGTTAGATAATGTTTTGTAGATACAAATTTTGGGATATATGCTCTGATTCAAGAAAAGAAAAAATAAAATCGGTATTTTTAAAACATTCCGGTATAAATTTGATTTTAACATTAATAAGATTAAATTTGAAGGAAGATAAATAACATTTTTATTTCTCATTTACCAATATATTTCGAAATAGAACGACAAAAGAAATTATGGGAACATTAGAAAGAAATATTGATTTAAATGACTTACCAAAATCCGCACAGGAACAATTGTTGGAGTATTATTTATTTTTGAAAAATAAGTATAGCTCCAAAAAAAAGGAAAGCCAAAAAAAGTCTGCTCAGCAATTGCCAAAAGACTTTTATCATCCTTTGCTTGTTAATAAATATGTAAAATTTGACAGAACTGAAATCTATAACAATGGATAATGTTTTTGTAGATACAAATATTTGGATTTATGCCCTTATTCAAGAAAAGGGTAATGGAACAAAGCATGTAAAAACTGTCGAGTTGTTCGAACATCTCCAATCTTCTGCCAGAATTTTTATATCAGCCCAAATTATTAATGAATTTCATTGGGTATTATCTAGAAAATATAAAATAAGCGATAATGATATTATTTTGAAAGTTAAAGATTCAATTTCAAAAATGTGTGAAATCGTTCCTATTGATTTTGATACCTACCTTGACTCTGCTATTATCAGAGAAAAGTATAAAATATCATTTTGGGACAGTCTAATTGTTTCATCATCTTTAAAAAACGATTGTGATATATTATTTTCAGAAGATATGGGGCACAATCATATAATTGAAAAGAAACTGAGAATAATCAATCCTTATATTGCATGATATAAACAAAAAAAGACTGCCCACAGGACAGCCTTTTCATTATCAATTTTCAATTCTTATCTTGCTATATTCAGCAAAGCGTGTTTAGGTGTTCCGTTTCCGCTTACTGTTATAAAATAAGCCCCTGAAGGCAGGTTTGAAACATCAAGACTGATTCTTGAATTTCCGTCTGCAATTCTGATTTGCTTGCTCATAGCCAAACCGCCGAGAACATTCATTATGCTGACTGTCGCATCTCCCTGCAAAGAGCTGAACCTGAGTTCAACCCTGTCGTTTGCAGGCTGTGGATAAACTTCAATATCATAAGTAATAACTGTTACATCATCAACTCCTGTTGTCCCCTTTGGCAGAAGTGTGATGTTCCTGTTCTGACGTGAATTTTCCATGGCATCGAAGTTCAACTGTGTCTCATAACTTCCATAACCGACCTTGCTGTAAACAATCTTATAAGCACCTACACCGATATTGTCTAACTTATAATATCCGTTCTGGTCAGTTATAGAATTATCAAGGCTCTTGCCGCTGTTGTCAACTACTGTTACATTAACTCCCGAAAGCGGTTTTGAACTTTGGATTTGTCCATTCTTCTTTGCTCCCTGCACTTCTTCATAGACGAAGCCGTCTAGCTGAGCAATACCAAAGAATTTAGTATCCATGTTAGGGAGCATAATGACATGCTCTTTATCAATCATACCTTCGGTTGGAACATTAATCTTAGTTGCCTTTTCCCATTCCCATGTTGCGAAGTCGCCGTCAACATAGAATCCTGGTGTAACTTCTCTTTCAAACGGAATGGCATACAGCACATAGCGTCCCGGCACAAGATTTTTAATGGTGAATTTACCGGGATTGCTTGAATCTGTTACAACTGACCTTGTATTATAATCCGCAGGGTCCTGATTGTCAAACGGATATGCTGTTACCATTGCAGTAACAGGGTCTCCGGCAGAATCCCTTACAAATCCATATATGCCGTTGTTATAAACAGGCCTTAATGGCAATGTAAAGTCAATTCCTGTCAGATTGTCCGTTAGCTCAAGCTTAGTTGCATCAGAAATGCTTCTGACGTTATTGTAAAATTCAGACAGATATTCCTGATTAATGTCAATTGACATTGCATAGTATTTCATGTTATCGGGTAGTTCGATTTTATACTTTCCTTCAGAGTCAGTATATACTCCATACTCATACCCATTCCGAGTCCCTGACGGATCCTGGTATGTAGCATCATCGGGTATGAATTGGACAAGAGCTTCGAGCGGAGAACCGTCCTTCTCGGCTGTTACTGAGCCTTCCACAGTGTAATACGTCGGGGGTTTGAATCTTTCAACTTCAAAGTTGATTGTGTATGTATTGTTACACTCAACCTTCAGAATCTTTGCTTGGTTGTAATCCTTAGTGTTTTCGTAATAAACAGGGTTGAAGTCATACCCTTGTGCAATTACATAAAAATCACCATTAGTAACGTTAATTGAATAATTGCCGTCTTGGTCGGCATAACCTTCGAAGAAGGAATTAAAATTATCGTTTCGTCCCCTTGTAGAATCATAAGCCGCATAAGCATATACAAAGACATTCTCCACAGGATTGCCGTCTTTATCTTTAACAGTACCGTTAATATAAGCACATGGCTTTTCCAAGCTGTCAACGACATAAATCATCCACATCTGGTTTGCATTCACGCCCTCATTATCAACAGCATAAGCGGTGATTGAAATGCTGAACTCGCCTTTTTTAGTTGGAGTCCATTCAAGCAAACCTGTCTCTGCATCTATCACCATGCCATCAGGACCTTCATCAAGTCTGTATTTCAATACCTTGCCCAGCATAGATACAGCTTCAGCCTGATATGAATATTTTTCATTTAAAAATCCAAGATATTCGGGATAACTGTTGAAGTACACATAATCAAACAATTCCTCATCAATTGTGAAGTCGGCTGTTATTGTCTGCTCACATTCAAGAGTAAGTATTGTAGCTTTGCTCAGGTCTTGTGTGCCCGGATACCAGAGTAATGAGCCATTCATAGCTCCGACACCAAGATAGTAATTACCTTTGGGTAAATACATTTCAAAATATCCGTTATCATCTGTAATAATGGTTGGATAATATCGGTAATTACTTGAATCGTTCGCAGGCATTACAGAAACATAAGCACCGGCATAAGGTTCTCCGCCTTTCAGCGTAACCGTGCCTTTAAGATAGGCACATGGCTCAAATTCTTTACCATATATGGTTATCATTACCTTCAGATAAGCTGCCTCATCGGGATGGTTGGCAAGTGTGGCTTTGATGACTAAGACATATAATCCGGGCTGTGTGGTTGCCCAACTAAATTCGCCCGTAGCTTCGTTAATGAACATACCGTCTTCCTGCATCTCGAGGGAGTAAACGATATTGTCATCGAGGTCTGTAACAGCCTCGAATTTATGATACAAGGAATCGCCTGCTTTGCCTATGATTTGGGCATAAGGGTTCTTAAAGTAAATGTGCGGCTCGTTCTGAGCTGATGCGATTAGCGGTAAAATAAACATGAACAATATTAATCCGATTACCGCTCTTGTTTTAATCGTAATTTGTTTCATATCTTCCTCCTTATTAAATCGTTATTAAATTACACAAAATTTCAATTATATGTTTAAATATATACACAAATCCGGATTCAATGTTAATTAAGAAAAAATCATTTCTTTTCAATTTTAAAATCATTCAGTTCCCATTCGAATACTTCAAAATACTGCCTGTTCACATCATCCCACATAAATTCAAATGTACCTTTTACAAACCCTACGTATGGGACAAAGTATTGTGTTTCAATTGCATAAGGTATTCCATTGGGAGCTAAAGTGGTGTCTGTTATATTAAATACTATCTTATAAGCAGGATACATGATGCTGTTTATCATCAAAGTATCAATACTTTCTACAAACGCCGGGTAAGTTCCATTTTCAGGCAAATTACTCATATCTTTAAATGAAGGGCAATTATTTGTCCATGATAATCCTATTGAAAGTGGAATTTTCATTTTTTCAACACATAAAATATTAGAAAAAATGTTTTGTCTTTCCACTTCGTCTTTTTTCAATTTTTCAATTATCTGGGAAGCACTGAAAGTTGATATATTATCATAATACAAGGATTGCGAGCCATCCCCATTAATAACTTTTGAAGTTAATATTATTGTCGTTGTATCAAATAAATATCTGGATTTATAATTAACAACATACCTCCAGTACGAGCCGACTGTATTCGGATAATATCCAGAATCAATCAAACCGGAGGTGAATTCATTATACGTATTTGTTGGATATATGCTTCCTTCCGTGCAGGAGTGCATAAAAGCAGAGGCTGCAACCAGAACAAGTATTTCAAATATTATAATAATCTTTTTCATTGTCCTCCCCTTCCTTTCATCAGAAATTATATCCGAAACTATAAACAAGAGCCAGCTTGCCTGTGAAATTTTTGTTTTTATCTAATGGTTTGACTAATAATAGCCCGGTTCCTTCTAAACCCAATCCGATGCTAAACATGTTTTCTGGATTATAATATAGTCCTAATCCCCCTTTGAAAACCGGGCCCCATTTTGTTGACACTCCTATTGAACCGTCAAGGTAAGGTTGCAGATTGCCCAAAAATTCGAGCTTATCAGTTATATATCTGACGCTTGCACTATACCAGTTCAAATTGGGCTCGCTCAAAAAACTTACATTACTAAATTCATCTCTTACCACTTCATAAATTTGCATTTGCTCGTTACCAATTCCTCCACCGATTAACCAATGGTCAGATAGTCTAAAGAAAATAATAACCCCAAAGTTTTTAAGCAAAACTTTCGAATAATCCATTATCCTTTCATCACTGTAAGCGAGGTTATTTATTCCCTTCACTTCAACTAACATATTCAGTTTTTGGGGTATTGAAAGGTCATCAAAACCAACACTTGGAGCTGTATTCAAGTGCGAAAAATTATTATTAACATATCTCAATTCAGGTTTTTCATTCATTCGAACCAAGTCTGACTGCTGAATAACCGGTATAACGATTTCTTGAACATTCTCTATGGTCTCGAATGTATTTTCGGTAACTGTTTCGACATTATTTACAGGTGTTGTTTGTGTATTCTCCGAAAACACAGGCACAGTCCTTCTTCTAATAACATTAGAAAGTTTATTTGATTTATTTACACCCCTCACAGCTTCCGATTTTACAACTGGAATTGGATTTTCATTCTGAGTAACAACCTGTCTTTGCAATCCTTCCTGATTTACTGCCGCATGCCTGTCAGAATGAAAATCAATATCCAATAAATACAAGCCCGTTGTCAACAGTGCCGCTGTTATGATTGAGCCAATAGTTGCAGGTATGATGGATGATTTGATTCTTCCAATTATACCTGAAGCATAAGGATTCCTTGCCGAGTCGGATAGAATACCCGATGCTGTAGAGCCTGCCGCACCCGATTCAAAGCCCGCTTTCACGAACAAGTTGTGAGTCAGCTCATTCGAAGGAATTAGATTCTTCGAGTCAGCAGACAATGATTTATTAAGTGTAACCGCATCCTGAAACTCAGACTGCAGCTCAGGATTATCCGCAAGATTTTTGAAAAGCAAATCCTGCTGTGTGCTGTCAGCTTCTCCGTCGAGGAAAAGGTATATCAGGCTTGACATCGGGTTATTTTGTATTATTTCCATTTTATTATCCTCCATTGCTTTCTTAATTATTGTTGTCCACCAAATAAGGTTGAACTATCTCTCTCAGCTTCTGTTTTGCCCTGACGATCCTGTTTCTGACTGTTGTCAGCGGTACGCCCTGTATCTCGGCAATCTCCTGGTACGAAAGTTCGTTGTAAGTCTGCAGAACAAGTGCTTCCCTGTAATCATCGCCAAGGAGTTCGAGAGCCATTGTTATAATGTTAGTTACTTCTGTTCTTTCAAGCGTATTTTCTTCGACCTTAATTTCAAAATCCTCCAGCGACACGAACTCTTCCTGGTGCGATTTATGCTTAAGGCAGAGGTTTCTCGCAATCTTTATAATATAGCCTGAAAGATTCACCATTTCTTTATCCTTATTAGCACTTTGCAGGAGCCGCAGAAAAGTATCCTGGAACAAATCCTCAGCTATATCTTTATTCCCGGCCACTCTCCTGCAATAAGCGTACACCTTTGCCGAATGTCGTTTATAAATTTCCCTGAATGACGCTTCCTTCTCCTGATTGCTTCCGCCTAAGTATTGGTACAACTCAGAGTCAGGTGTATTTTGAAAGCCGTTAACCATAAAATCTATTCTATTCAATCAAAATAACAAATTGCTCCTGCTACTAATGTTAATAAATACAATTTTTTCAATTTTGTTTCAAATTAAATAAAAAAAGTTGGGATAACAACAGGATTTTAGTTTGTTTTAAAAGGTTTTCTGCGTATTAATGTTGGTGTCAGGGGATTGTCATTCTGAACTTGGTTCAGAATCCATTGCATATTTTTTTCCTCGCAAAGACGCAAAGAAATCGCAAAGTTCGCTAAGGCAGAATGTCATGCTGAGCTTGTCGAAGCATCTAAAAACACTATTGTGATATTATAATTTTATAAATTTAATATAATCATTTCCTATTCTCAGAAAGTAAACTCCGCTTAATAAATGGCTCACATCAATTTCCTCCTTGAATTTAGTTTCTAATACTTTCGACCCAAGCAAATTGTAAATTTCAATATTTCTTGAAATTGATGAGTTATTTGTTTTAATAAATAATTTATCTTGGATTGGATTTGGATAAACAGAGTATATATTATAATCAGTATTATGAGCTTCTACATATAGTGGAAATTCTCCGAAAATCATTTTCTTGAATTGCCAGTTATAGTATATATTCCATTGGTCTGTATTGTGAACGCTTGGAATACCATTAATATCCGTGAAAAATGATTCGCCGGGAGGGAGTATGTTCTCGCAAATCACATTTAAGCCTGTAAACTTTATTGCCTGCTGATAAGAGCCATGGTCATCAATAGCTCTCGGAACCATTTTTAAGCTGTCAAAAATGAATGGGAATAATGGTCTGACATAGTTTTCAATAGCAAGGACTTTTGTACCTAAAGAATTGGTTGAAGTCCACGAGATACCATCGCCGTTATTCCACCATTTGATAGGTTTGTTATTCCAGTTGACATAATAGTTCTGATTTGGGTTGGAATCCTTGGGTAAATCTTCAAATTTAATAAAGCCTTTCCACTCCTGGGTTCCATCACCCTTATGCGGTAATCGTGGGTCAACCAAATCTGTTCTATCCTGGTATTTTCCAATATGCCAAAATTTAATATTATTGGATTTACCTGTATAAAACACATTAAATGACATTGGATTTAATTTCAAAGCATTTTCAAAGTCCTGCTCATTCTTTGCTTTATAAATATTAAGAAGCATTGAAAGCATTCCAAGTTCCTCATTCCAAAAAGTCATTTTTTTGGAATGGACATAATGGTCGCTTAGCTGTTCGCTGCTTACCGGACCATGGACGGTACGGTAATGAGTAAAAGGAATCAATTCATATCCTGTGTATGTTAACTTTCTAATTGTATCATGTATAACTGTGAAATCATTCCAATTCCCGTTATACCAATATTGAGAATAAGAATTGTCCTTTGTGGAATCAATAAAAATATCGGTATTGTCGCTCATTCCGCTCGTCAGAGTCCAGGCAAAATCATCCGTCCTGCCGATAATGACTCCCGGCAAGCCTGGGATAGTCATCCCTCCGACATGAAGAGTCGGGCAGTAAAGTTCAATTTCCCATACAATAGAATAATCGTCTCTTCTTGGAGCACCCATCTGCGGACAACCGAGAAGTACTGAGCCGCTTTCTCCAATCTTATCGTTTCTTGCTATTACTGCAAAACTTCCGAATGTCTTTGGTATCCCAAGCTCATCTTTCAATCTATCGAGTTCTTTATTTTGTGAATCTAAATTTTCGAGCATCTTTTTATCAATTTTAACATTGTAATAATCTGTGCCGACATCATGCTTTTTGACAGATGACAATAAGGATGGAATAGTTGTAAATGCAAGTGAATCGTTAATTGGGTTTAGTTCATCAAACCATTCTTTTCCTAAACTCTGAAGTTCCTGAAGATTGTATAATTCATTCCCGCCAAACCTCCCGAATTGTCGTATCAGGTATTGGGCAATTGCAATGCTGTGTTCCGGTTTCCATTGTTCAAAATGCATGCCTATTGCTTCAAATTGAGCAATGATTTGGTCTTTGTATTTCGTAGGATTAGATTCCATAGAATCGAGAAATCTGTTAATACCATCAGCATAGGATTGAAAAAGAGATTTTGCTTCCGTACTCAAATTATTGAATAAAGCAGTTCTTTCGCTATCGGTATAGTAATATTGCCTGGTATTTTTATCCTGAGAGCTGTAATCACCTCCCAGAAATAATCCGATTTCTGACATAGTGCCAAGACAAGTACGGCGGTAAATCTCAAGCTGCAAAACCCTGTCTTGAGCCACGGCAAAGCCTTCACCGAAATACAATGATGGTTCATTATCAGCCATGATATGCGGAACACCGAAATTGTCCCTTTCAATAATTACCTGGGAATTATCGGGAGCTGTCAGTATTAATTGTTCGTAAGCATATAAAGAAGGAACCAAACAAACAATTGATAAGAAAACATGAAACTTCAAAATCAAATTTTTCATTTTAACAATCCATATATTATAAAAATTACATTATGATTTTCATATTAAATTTCCTTCATCCCTCAAATCTACTCGTTTTCGGCTCAATATAACCACAATTCAGAATTCAGGATTTCTTTTATTTCACTTTCAATATATCCCTGATTTCTATAAGAAGTAATTCCTCTTTTGTCGGTTCAGGAGGAGCGGCAGGTGCTTCCTCCTCTTTACGTTTGAATTTGTTGACTCCTTTGATTAACAGGAAAATAGTGAAAGCTACGATTGTGAAGTCAATGATATGGTTGATGAATATGCCATATTTCAATGTAATAGCCGGTGTCTTGTTAATTGCTTCCTTCAGGGTAATTGTAAAATTACTGAAGTCGAGATTGCCGATTAAAAGTCCGATAGGCGGCATCAGCACATCATTGACGAGAGACGATACTATTTTTCCGAATGCGGCTCCGATAATCACACCTATTGCGAGGTCGAGCACATTTCCCCGCATCGAAAATTCTTTGAACTCTTTAATTAAACCCATAATAGTTCCTATATGTTAAAATGATTTTTCTATAAATATATCGCTCCTGCGGAGCTAAAATAATTTGCAAATCTTCTCTATAAATATGACACTCCGATAGAGCAATGATTTAAATTACAACAAAAAGAAAGAAATTGGAAAAAATTCACACTAATATTCAAGATTGGAATTTAATAAATAAAAATGAAGTTCCATAGCGGTTTTTATGGCTGAACCGGTGCTGATAGAAATTTGCCTGAATTTGCCACTGCCGGCATCACCAATTATAAATAATCTTTTGTTAAGTAAAAGTTCATCTTTGACTAAAAGGATTGATTTATCGAGAAAATCAAGATTTGGTTCTCTGCCGATTGCGAAGATAATGTGGTTACAAATAAAAGTTATTGGTTCTTTTCCATTTTGCTGTGTGCGAACTATTAAAGAAGTTTTTTCTTTTGTAACACCAATTAAAGTCGTGTCATCATAGTATTTTATATTTTCATTATTTAACACTTTATCCTGAAGCTCAGGAATTGCATTGATTTTTTTTCTTCGATTGAGAATTATGACATCATTTGCCGAAGAAAGTGTTAAAGCATAATCAAAAGCGGCATCTCCAGCACCAACGATGATAAACTTTTTGTTCTTCCTTAGAATATCTTTAACAATATCATAACTAAATAATTCCAATTGCTGCTTTGAGAATCCATCAGGTTTAATTGGTTTTGTGCCGGAGGATACGATGAGAAAATTAAAATCTGAGACTTCGTTTTTCAGATGGACATGAAAATGATTGTTTTCAAATTCAATCCGAAGAACTTCTTTTTTAATAATTTTAATATCATAATTCATGATATGTTTTTGAAGAAGTTTTGAAAATTTTAAACCTGTGATGCCGTTCGGAAACCCGGGATAATTATTAATGCAGTTCGCATTTCTAACCAATCCGCCGATTTCCCCTCTTTCAAACAATGTAGGATAGTAGCCGAATCTCGCAAGTTGAATCGTGCATGCAACACCGGCAGGACCAGCTCCTATGACTGCAATTTCAGGTTCCATAATTGATAATATCATAAGTATAAGAATGTTGCAAATTTTCACCTGATTTCAGAAAATTCAATATATGCTGTCCGCAATTACTGCCGATTCTATTTTCTTCCTGCTCTCCTATGCTTAAAATAACTTCAAACCCTGCATCCTCAATTTTATTGATTAATTCCCTGTTTGAATTGGCACCATTAATTACGGAGGATAATTTGTTCAGCTCTGCAGAAAAAGTCGGATTGATTGGAGTTAATTTTATTAGAAATATATCCGGGTCGAAATATTGAATGAGAACATCAGGTTCGAGTTTGTAGGATTTATCTAAAGCAAAATTCAAAGTAATTTTCTTGTCGCCTTTTTGGAAGAATTTTTCAGAATAATTTACGATTTTTTTGAAATCCCATTTTTTTACCGGTATTATATCATCTCTTTGTATTTCATTTGTCGAGTGAATAGAAAATTGAAGCTGAAAGTTCGATTTATATATGTTTTGCTTTACATCAGCCAGTTGAACAAGGAAATCTTCACATCCGTTTGGTGCAATTGTTGATATTGAAGGGGTTAATCCGTGTGCATCAATGAGTGAGGGTAAGTCAGTCAAAACATCAATCACAGCTTTATTAAAAGTTGGTTCTCCCATCCTGGCAAACTGAATCTTGAATTTTTCAACCGGTACAGTTCGGTTTGGATAATATAAGTCAATCAGGTATAAAATCTGGGAAAGCATGTCATCTTTAGTCAGTTTGCCTTTATAATAAACTCCGGCATCACAAAATTTACAGGAAACCGGGCATCCATCCAATGTTGAAATTGTTATGACCCACTTTTTATTTCTCGGGATGTCCGGGTAAACTGATTCGGCAAATTCTATGTATTTATCAGGTTTTAATTCAGCAATATATACATTGGCTATTTCACTTTGTTTGGTCTTAGCTACAAGTCTCATTATTCAGTAATTTTATAAATTTCAATTTAGGTCCATTATAATTTGCAAGTTAGCAATTATTATTCTGCAATTCAAGAATTGAAATTCATCAATGCATTAAAAGAATATACGTACCTATAATTGAATTAGTAGCATTTTTATAAAATTAGTTAAATTTAAACCTTAAGCGATATTTTATGACAAATTGAGGTCTTTAATTTATCTTGATTTTTTAATTGGTAAATAACCTTTTAAAATAGAATCATTAATCATATAAAAATTGCCTGGTAATTTTTTAAGAAAATTATTAGAAAATAATTCATCAATATCTCTTTGCATTGTTCTTAAATTTTCATTTGCATAAGCTGCTGATATTTTGGGATGAATACTCATTAAATCCTGAGCAATAAATTCTTCCTCAATTCCAATATACATCAATAAAGCCCTTTTTCTTTCCTTTACCCTTTTACTCATTTGCATATCAGAAAACTCATCATAAATATATTTTTGCCAAATAACTTGTTTCTGCCCTTTATGTATGGTAATTAATATTTGTTCCAATCCTTCATAAAAACCTATTAAGGCATATTTAATGAAAGAAGTTAAATTTGAATTATTTCTTGCTAAATCAATTTGACGATAGTATTCACTTCTTGTATCATTGTAATAATTTGATAATATATGTGAAGCTATATCAGGGACACCGCCACGAAGTAATATAAAAAATTCAAGCATTCTTCCTGTTCTTCCGTTTCCATCATCAAAAGGATGTATCCATTCTATATATAAATGTGTTGCAATTGAATGAATAAATGCATTTAGAAATGTATATTCTTTTGAATTTTGAAAATATTGGAATTTTTCAAAGGACCAATTACAAAATTCATTAACTAATTGTTCAATATAAATATTATCAGGACATTTGTAACTGCCGACAACTCTATTTGATTGTGCAAATCTACCTGGGATTGCCTTGAAATCATTACCTAAATTTTTACCAATAGAACGATGAAATTCCTTAATTAATTCTGGAGTTATTCTTTCAGATTTATCTCTAATTATTACATCATCAACCAATTCATTGAATTTATCTATAATATTAGTAACTTCTAAAATTTGATATTCTTTACTGGCAGGTATCTTATCACTTTTCATTAAATTATCAATGTCTGCTTCAGTTAAAGTATTTCCTTCAATTGCAGTTGTAGCTCTTGCTCCCTTTTTAAATGATACTAATTTTAATTTTTCATAATGTTCGGGTAAAATTGGTGTATTTGATATCACTTTTACTAATTCTTCACATTTTCCGAATAAATATGATGTATTATTATCAATTTTCCAATCATATTGAAAATTTAGATGTGGAAATTTTTCATAAAATTCTGCATTCATAGATTCCTCTTCATTCAAGTATTATTTTATAAATAGTAAAAAAACTGTTAAAAATAATTCACTCAAAAAATCAAACAAAAGTGTTTACAAATTTACACACAAATAATTAGAAAAAAAAATAAAGAAATTATTTATAATTGCTTTTATTTTATAATTATTAAGAATAACAAATATAAATACAAATTTCCTCGCAAATAAATATACAAATATTTATTAAAATTTATAATTTCTTTCTAAAACATTTCTTCTTTACATCACTTTCATTCTATAATGAACGAGGCAATTTTCATCTTCATTGGCAATTTCTACAACTTCATTAAATCTATAATAAACTATTTGACTGATTTAATATTTATAGCAATATTCTGCGAGATAAAAAGGCATGTATTTTAAATATTACCCCAAAGAATCCTTAAATACTATTTAATTTAATATTCGTATTAATGTTCGTATCTTTTAATCTAAAGATTTGGTTAAAAAAAACCATTGAGTGAAGATTATTCTTTCATTTGATTATATTTCTGAAAATATAAAAATAAATAATAAAGGTAATCCGCCATAATTCTTTTAATAAAAACAACTTATCTTGTATTAATATAATTTCATTGTTTTGGCACTCTAATTGTTATAATAACTTTTAATTTAAAATAAGTAACAGTATTAACGGTGAAAAATTGATATACCGTCAGTATTTGTTTAGGAACCGGCTTCCCGTGCTGAACAGGGGGCTTGATGCCTATGCTTTACGGCAGAGAACGATAGCGAAGAACATTGCTAACGTAACGACGCCCGACTATAAACCTGAAAAGGTGAAGTTCGAGGTGTTGTTTGGGAAGGCTATGACTTCGGCTGTGGGTGAGGGTATGAACGAGAAGCACATCCCAATCGGAATTAACAACGAAGTTGATGATGTTGTTCCGGAGGTTAACGTGCCTGAGGTTCCTCAACCACAGTTATATATGTCGGGTGAGAGCCATGTCAGTATTGACAGGGAAATGGCAGAGCTTGCCCAGAATCAGATACGGTACAGGTTTGCCGCCCGTGCCGTAAAGTCGTATTTTCAGGGAATGCAGAATGCAATTTCGGGATTGAAGTTTTAATAGGTAAGGAGTATGCCGGGAAACATATTTTCTACATTTGAAATAAGCGGTAAGGGTATGAGCCTCCAGAGAATGAGGCTGAATGCCGTTGCTAACAACATTGCAAATGCCAACACGACCAAGGGTCCAGACGGACAGCCTTACAAACGTGATGTTGTCATTGTCAATGCTATTCAGGCAAATTCTTTTGAGGATGAATTAGACAGCCAGATCGGTATGACCGGTGGCGACAATATGCATTTAGGCAATGAATTTGATTCACCTGATAATTCCGTTTCAAATGTATTAGAAGCTCATTTGGAGAAGGATAATTCTCCGCCAAGATTGGTCTATGACCCCTCTCATCCCGATGCTGATGAAGACGGATATGTTTCTATGCCGAATATTAATATAGTAACCGAAATGGTGGAGATGATTTCTGCACAGCGTGGATTTGAAGCAAATGCCGCTGTCGTCGAATCTGCCAAGAATATGGCGAGAGATTCACTTGATATTTAATTGTTTTTTATATATTTTAATTATAACAGTTTAAGTCAATTATTAAAAAAGGGGTAGTTCGGATACATAATGAAAATTAACGGTGTCAATCCATATCGCGATTTCATTGTTGAACCTCAGGAGAGGCAAAGCAGGATTGATGGCAACGTTAAGCTGAAAATTGAGAATAAGAATCTCAATCAGCAGAAGCTTAACGGTGACACCATTACTCTGTCCCAGAACGAACGCGAATTTTTCGCTAACATGTTTCCCGAAAACTCCGAATTGATTAAAAAGCATGTACTCTTCAACAGGCACGGGAAGATCGAAACTCCGGCAACCGGCAAGGGTACATTGTTCGATGGTTTGGCTTAATTCATAAGTTAATGTCAGGAGTAACTCCTGACATGGTTTATTTGAAAAGTTAATGTCAGGAGTAACTCCCGACATGGTTTATTTGAAAAGTTAATGTCAGGAGTAATTCCCGACATGGTTTATTTGAAAAGTTAATGTCAGAAGTAACTCCCGACATGGTTTATTTGAAAAGTTAATGTCAGGAGTAACTCCCGACATGGTTTATTTGAAAAGTTAATGTCAGGAGTAATTCCCGACATGGTTTATTTGAAAAGTTAATGTCAGGAGTAACTCCCGACATGGTTTATTTGAAAAGTTAATGTCAGAAGTAACTCCCGACATGGTTTATTTGAAAAGTTAATGTCAGGAGTAACTCCCGACATGGTTTATTAAGAATATTGTCATTCTGAATGAAGTGAAACGAAATGAAGAATCTATTCTCTAATAATCAAGAGATTCTTCGCTGCGCTCAGAATGAAATATAAAAATTAAAAAAGCAGGACAGGATGTTTACCTGCATCATGGATGAAGTAAAATTTGAAGGGATTCACAAATGATAATTAACGAATTAGACCGCGCTAAGCCTTACCTGCCGCTGATTCAGCAGCAGGCTAAAAGCCAGGCTCCCGAT
>JAKAKE010000043.1 GCA_021824625.1 Bacteroidota bacterium
TACACAAAATACACCATAAGCCCCCTCGAATGCCTTGTTCAGCGATTCCTGGTTATCGAGGTCTGCATAAACTACTTCTGCTCCCATATTCTTCAATGCAACAGCTTTTTCCGAATCTACTTTTCTTGTAATTGCACGAACGTTGAAACCGCTGTTCTTGTCATTAAGTATTGCTCTTGCTAATCCGCCGCCCTGTGCTCCTGTAGCACCAACGACAGCAATAATCTTTTTATCCGACATAATTATTTCCTCTGATTAATAAAATAATGAAATTTGCTATTTGTTAGAATTTAGTGAGACGAAATAATTTATTAGTTATGATAAATTATTTTAAATGAAATTCAATTAGTGAAAATCCGTTTTATCCATGTCATCAGTGTTCTATTTTTTTTAGATGCTTCAACAAGCTCAGCATGACATTAACAAATTTCAATTCAGAATTCAGAATTTAAATTATCAATTATCAATTATCCAGAAAATCATTATACCTCATCTCTTTCCTCTTCTTCCACACACCACTGTGCCATGCGTAAGATGCCACCAAGGGAAGTGCAATAGTTGCTTCGCTGAAAACCATCTGTTCGTAAGTGGTTTCCACCTTGCCCCAGGAGCTTGCCTCCTTCAGAGTCGAGCCCGACAAGCCTCCATCCCTCTCATCTGCAACAGTAATCTGAATTGCATATTTGTGCATGTCCTTTTCCACACCCAGCACATCACATGCAACCACTACATCCTGTGTGAAGTTTTTCGGCACTCCGCCGCCGACCATGAAGAGACCGCTTTGTTTGGATTTGATTTTTATTTTGGTGAGTTCGAGAAAATCCTTTGCCGAATCAATCGAGACAGTTCCGCCCTTTGCATTATACTGGTGATGTATGAATCCGAATCCCGCAGAGCAGTCCGAAAAAGCCGGAACAAAAATCGGCACTCCTTTTTCATAAGCAGTGCGAATCACAGAGTCCTTGCCTTTCCTGTTCAGTACGAGCCATTTGCCCATCTCACGAATAAACTCACGCGAACTCCAGGGACGCGGCTCCAGTGAATTTGCAATCTCTGCAACTGTCATATCGCAGGCACGCAGGTCTTCCTCGTCAATGTATGTATCGTAAATACGGTCAATCATTAAATTCCGTAATTCATTGTCGTCCACCCACTGAGTACCCATGTAATGCTTGTAGCCCAGTGCTTCCAAAAAATCCTGGTCAATCATCACGGCACCTGTGGAAACGATTGCATCCACCATATTCGAGCGGAGCATATCCACCACCACGTTCTTCAGTCCCGCACTGAACAGAGAGCCGGCGAGAGTCAGAAACACAGTGCATTTGCTTTCGCTCAGCATCTTCACGTAAATCTGCGAGGCGCGGTTCAGGTTCCTCGCCTGGAAAGCCATCTTGCCCATTGCGTCAACGAGCGGAATAGAATTATATCTCTTAATATCTATGTGTTCGACAATCCTTTTCGGATTCAGATAATATTTTTTTTCTGCCATTTTTTTGTCCTTTAGTAATAGGGTGAAAGAATTTTATTCAAAAATATTTAACAATGAGGGAGTATGCAAATGTTGGGAGATAATTAAATGGAAAATTTTGTAAATTAGTGTATTAATTATAAATACAAATTTTATATCCATATTAAAATTGGGTAATATTATGACAAAATTTTCTTGGATTCCAATTTATCGTGAAATAGCTGAAAAATTGCTTGAACATGAAAATAATCAAAAAGGATTAATTGATATTATTCGAAATATTGGTGAACAAGGTTTACCAATTATTTCACTAATTGATAAAGACCAAAACGATAAGGAAATACAACTAACTGAAATTGATCCTTTCACTTTTTTTGCAAATTGGAATCGTGGTGTGACCGATAAAAATAGAATTGATATCATTTCTAAAATTCAAGAATCATTACATATTAAAATTAATCCACCAAGTGATTTCATAGGTATTCCAGTAATGAATAATATGCAAAGTTGGTTTTTTGGTTTTCAAAAAGACCGTTCACCTGATGTAATAACTCTTTTATGGAAATTATTTCGTGAAGCTCTAAATAATAATATAGATCCAAGAACTTTCAATAATTTACTAAATATTAAATTTATCAAATATAATATAACCATGGGTCTATACTGGATAGATCCAAAAAATTATCTAAACCTAGATGGTGTAAATAGAGCATTTCTTAAGACTAATAATATTAATATTGATAATTTTGATGATTTTGAAACATATTTAAAATATACAAATGAAACAAAGAACAAACTAAATAAACAATTTTTTGAAATTTCTTATGATGCATGGTTACATTCACAAAATAGGGTGAAAGATAGCGAGACAAAGAATAATAATTATTGGCTATTTGCACCGGGAGCAAAAGGAATATATTGGGAAGAATTTTTCTCCTCAAATATTATGGCTATTGGTTGGGATGAATTAGGAAATTTAAAAAAATATAAAGATAAAAAATCAATTACCAATTCTTTACGTGCTATTTATGATGAAACGAAATCTTCAAAAGTTAATGATTCAACGAGTTGCTATTCATTTTCTCATATAATGCAAAAAGGGGATATTGTATTTGCAAAGGATGGTACAAGAAAAATCCTTGGTTGGGGAGTGATTGACTCAGATTATTATTTTGATGATTCACGTCAATCTTTTAAGCACGTTAGAAAAATTAATTGGAAATCAAAAGGTGATTGGAAAGTTACAATAGATAATCGTTTTGCATTAAAAACAATTACAGAAATTACAAAATATTCAGACTTTGTATCTTATTTGAAAAAATTAGTTAAATCAGAAAATATAACTAATGAAATATTAACCGATAATAATGGTAAAACGCAATATTGGTGGCTCAATGCGAATCCTAAATTATGGAACTTAATTGATACACCAATTGGTGGATTACAAACTTATACAACACATAATAAAGATGGTAATAAAAGGAGGATTTATAAATATTTTGAGGAGGTAAAACCTAGAGATATTTTAATTGGGTATGTTTCCTCACCCAATAAACAAATTGTTGCTGAAGCAGTTATAACTAAAGGTTTATATATTGATGAAGAAAATATTGAAAGAATTGAATTTAAAAAAACTGAAAGTTATATAAATCCTATATCATTTGAACAACTTAAACAAGTACCTTTATTAATGGAAGCTGAACCGTTGGTAAATAATCAAGGTAGTCTTTTTAAGCTGACATACGAACAATATGATATTATACATAGTTTAATCGAAGATGCAAATCCTCCAAGACCACCTGAACCTAAAGCAGTAGAATATTCTAAAGAGCAAGCATTCTCAGAACTTTTTATTAAACCTGAAATTATTGAAAAAGCTACCTCACTTTTAAAAACAAAGAAAAATATAGTTCTTCAAGGACCACCAGGAGTCGGGAAAACTTTCTTTGCTAAACGTTTAGCATATCTTTCTCTTGGGAAAAAAGATGATTCAAAAATTCAAATGATTCAATTTCACCAATCTTATTCATATGAGGATTTTATTCAGGGTTATCGTCCAACACCTGAAGGTAGATTTGAACTTAAAAACGGTTTGTTTTACTCATTTTGTCGACAAGCACAAATTGACGAAAATAATAATTATTTCTTCATAATAGATGAAATAAATCGAGGAAATTTAAGTAAAATTTTTGGCGAACTTATGATGTTAATTGAATATGATAAACGAGGTAGAGAATTTGCATTACCTTTAACTTATTCACAAAGCTTGGAAGATAAATTTTACATCCCAGAAAATCTACATATAATCGGCACTATGAATACTGCTGATAGATCATTAGCTATGGTCGATTATGCTCTTCGCAGAAGATTTTGCTTTATTGATCTTCAACCTGCCTTTGATGAACAAAATTATATAGAATTTTTAAATAATGCTGGAGCAAATGAAGAGCTTATTCAAAAAATAAATAAAAGATTGAATAAGCTTAATATCAGAATTGAAAATGATAAAAACCTTGGAAAAGGATTTAAAATTGGTCACAGTTATCTTTGTCCTCAAAAAGGAATAAAAACAGATCAGATTTGGTACGAAAATGTTATCATATCAGAAATTGAACCTTTACTAAAAGAATATTGGTTTGATAATACTGACGAAGCAAAAAAAGCTATTGAACTACTATTATCTTAGAACTAATGGAAATTCCAATATATAATATTTATTATTTGCTGTGTTATGCATGGAATAAACTTGAAGAAAGGGATATTGTAAACATTAAAGGTATTGAAACAACCAAATTATGTGATCTTTTTGCAAAAGTATTGATTGGAGGAACATCAAGACTTCTCAAAATGGGACTTGATAGAGGTTATGTACAACAGAATCATGAAATCGGTGGAATAAAAGGTAAAATTGATTTTAGTATTTCTATTAAAAAAAATATTTTTCAAAAAGGTAAAGCTCAATGTCAATTTGATGAATTAAGTTATAATATACTTCATAATCAAATTTTAAAATCCACAATATTTCATCTGGCAAAAATCGATGAATTATCTCCCGACTTAAAACGTAAATTATATGATTTATATCGAAGGCTAAGTGAGATAGGTAATATTAATCTTAAAAAATCAGTTTTTAGGCGTGTTCAACTTCATAGAAATAATAACTTCTATGATTTCCTTCTAAAAATCTGCGAACTTATAGTTGATAATTTGCTGCCAACTGAAGATAAAGGTCACAGTAAATTTCGTGATTTTGTAAGAGAAGAACATCAAATGTCTCAACTTTTTGAAGATTTTGTACGTAATTTTTATAAATTAGAACAATCCATTTATCAAGTATATAGAGAAGATATTTCCTGGGATATAACCGATGGAAATGAAACATCGAAGAATTTTATTCCGAAAATGAAAACAGATGTTTCTCTTGAAAGTAAAGATAAAAAAATTGTAATTGATACAAAATATTATAAAGAAGCGTTGACACAACATTTTGATAAAGAGAAAATTAAATCGGAAAATATGTATCAAATATTTTCTTACTTAAAAAATCTCGAATCTAGTAATGAAATAAACAGAAATTGTGCTGGAATACTTTTATATCCCACTGTTACTTATAAATTTGATATTAATATAACAGTCCACGGTCATCAAATTAGTTTTAAAACAATTAATTTAAACCAAGATTGGCAAAATATCCATAAAGATCTACTTGCAATTATTGGGTTACCAAATTAAGAATAATCAATTACTCCCACCAAATAAATCACTTTTCTTTCCTTAACACATGCCATATTATTCAATACCAATACAAGACCGAATCATACAAATCCCCCGGCGGCTGGAATTCAAATTTTAAAATTCAACAATTGATAATTCCCCTCAACACCACTCGCTTTGCTTTGTCTAAGGAATTATTTTATAATAGGCGGGAACCGTGTAATATTCCTGTTATCCAGACATCATCTTTTTCGATTTGGTACATTATTCTATATGAACCATATATAACTTCTCGTCGGTTCGTGTCATCAAATTCAGGAATAATTCTACCCGATAAGGGGTACTCTTGCAAACGGTCTGTAGCTTCAATTAAACGTAGGACAAAAAGAGATGCTCTGTCAACTGAATCTCTTGCTATAAATTCAGCAATTGAGTCAACATCTTCTAGGGCGGTCGGTGACCAAATTACTTTACCCACTTTTCTAACCTTTTTTTAGCTTCTTCGTGGGCGACTCCTTTTCCTTCACGAATTTCGTTCAGCCCATGTTCAAATTTTGCACTTACATACAATGCGTGAATTATATCGTCATAAGCCGCTTCATTCGGAAGCTTATCAATTGTCTGCTTGGCTATTTCTTTAGTAATCATCTTATAACTCCAAATTATGATACAAAAATAATGCAATTAATAACTCATTGCAAAATATTTGAATCCGATACATTTATCATTATTGATAGTTACGTTTTAAGATTACAAGTATTTTGCTAAACCTACCGTATTATTCAAAACTCAATACAAGACCGAATCATACAAATCCCCCGGCGGCTGGAATTCAAATTTTAAAATTCAACAATTGAAAATTCATTGAAAATTGAAAATTGAAAATTCTTCTTAGTGTCCTTCGTGTTCTTAGTGTTAAAATTTGCTACTTCCCCCATCAGCTTCAGGCTTCGGGCTTCTGTCTCCCGTCCTCTTTCTACAATTTTCTATTTGCTATCATCTATTTGCTATTTTCTCTCTTCCGGCTCCCGGCTTCGGGCTTCTGTCTCCCGTCCTCTTTCTACAATTTTCTATTTGCTATCATCTATTTGCTATTTTCTCTCTTCCGGCTTCTTACTACCGGCTTCCGGCTAAACCCCAACAGTCTAAAAAGCTAATTGTTAATTATTTCAAATGGTGTATTTTTGCATTATGATAACACAAGAAAAAATAAATGAAATAGTAAATAAGATTGCGATTCTTTACGCTCCGGAGAAAGTCATTTTATTCGGCTCATATGCTCGTGGAACTGCCGATGAAAACAGCGACCTCGATTTCATTATAGTTAAAAATACAGACCTGCCGAAGCACAAAAGGGGAGTAGAACTCAGGCGGCTTCTGTTCGGGTCTCTCGTTCCAATGGATTTGAAAGTATATACTCCCTCCGAATTTGAAAGGGAATTGAAATATAAGTATTCATTTTTAAACTCAGCCGTAAAAAATTCAAAATTGTTGTATGAGCGAACAAACTGAACAAATAGTCAAATGGCTGGAAAAAGCCGACCATGACCTCGGTACAGCAATCATTACGCATAAGCATATACCAAAATATCGCGATACAATTGCATTTCATTGTCAGCAGGCAGTCGAAAAATATCTAAAAGCTTATTTGCTCAAATTAGGAATTGAAATTGTTAAAACACATGACCTGGTTTACTTAATGGAGTTAATTAATAAAAAGGAATCTGTCACAGATTCATTGTTTGAAAAATTAGCTATGCTCCAGGAATATTCAGTAGAAATAAGGTATCCGGACGAACAAATCGAATTGTCTGATGACAATATTAATCATGCAATACAAATCACAAATGAAGTCAGAGAATTAGTCATAAACAAAATAGGGATAGATTATCCATTTTCATTAGAATAATTCAAAAATTCCCCAATTCAAATTCAATTAAAATTGAAAATTCTTCCATATGAATAGCCACTATTTTCAAATAGTGGGAAATATCAAATAGCCAGCCCTAGACTTTAGACACTTACTTTAAGTGGATAAATCCGGTATCGTGGAGTTACCTGTCCACGACTTAAAAGTCGTGGCTATTCAAAATATCAAAATTACAAATTCATTGAAATTATAAATTGAAAATTGAAAATTTTATCTAAACAACTAATTAGCTAAACCGCTAAATTGCTAAACCGTTAATTTCTAATTGTGAATTATTAATTATTAATTCTTCCAAATCTCTTATTTTTGTAAAGATATAAGAAGTTAAATAAGTATGGATTCATTAATAAGACAAAATATTGAAAATATTAAAATGCTTGCCCGAAGGTACCACATTAAGCGGCTGTCATTGTTCGGCTCTGCCGCATCAGGCGATTTCAACGACAAAAGCGATATTGATTTCCTTTATACTTTCGATTTGGATGCCCTGCCAATTGAAGAATATGCCGATTTGTATTTTAATTTTCTTTACTCCCTGCAGGATTTATTAAAAAGAGACGTTGACCTCGTGTCCGAAACTAATATCAGCAATAAATTTTTCAAAAAAGAAATTAATCGCTCAAAAGTCCTGCTCTATGAATCAGCGAATTAACAAACATCTTGCCGATATAAAGGAATGTATCGAACAAATTGAATCCTTTACCGGAACAATAAACAACTTCTATGAATTCCGCGATAATATCATGCTCAAAAAAGCAGTCGAAAGAAATCTTGAAATTATAGGTGAATCTCTGAACACAATTTTAAAATTTGAATCCAAAATTCAAATTACTAATGCCAGGCAAATTGTTGATATGAGAAATAAATTAATCCATGAGTATGATAAAATAGATGATGTTGTGATTTGGGGTATTGTAAAAAAACATCTGGTACTCTTAAAGGAAGAAATCAATAATTTATTGATACAGAATGGAGAATAATAATTTTATACCCACTTTTCTACCCTTTTTTTAGCTTCTTCGTAGCTGACTCCTTTTCCTTCACGAATTTCTTTCAGCCCATGCTCGAATTTTGCACTTACATACAATGCATGTATTATATCGTCATAAGCCGCTTCATTCGGTAGTTTATCAATTGTCTGCTTGGCTATTTCTTTAGTAATCATCATATATCTCCAAATTATGATACAAAAATAATGCAATTAATAACTCATTGCAAAATATTTGAATCCGATACATTTATCATTATTGATAGTTACGTTTTAAGATTACAAGTATTTTGCAAAATCATGCCGTATTATACAAAGCTCAATACAAAAGCTAATCATACAAATCCCCCGGCGGCTGGAATTCAAATTTTAAAATTCAACAATTGAAAATTTTTCCAAGTGAATAGCCACTATTTTCAAATAGTGGAATGTGTCATGCACCCAGCCCAGGACTTTAGTCATTTATTTTAAGTGGTTCAATCCGGAATTGATGGCCAAACTTTCCACGACTTAAAAGTCGTGGCTATTTACAATTTCAAATTCATTGAAAATTGAAAATTAGAAATTGAAAATTCTTGTGATGGGATCCAACTTTATGAACTTTCAGCCCGGTATTAATATAAAAACAAGAAGAACAACCCGCAGGCTGATGCCGGTAGGTTGTTCAATAAAATATAATTCAATAAATGATTGTTTGCTCTATTAAAATAGAAAATCTATTAATAATTGCCGCCGGACCTGCGGTTTCCGCCGCCGCCATAGCCGCCGCCGCGGTTGTCTCTGCGGTCACCTCCGCCGCCGTAGCCCCTCTTCTTCTGTCTTGCTTCGTTCACGATTAGTTCCTTACCTTCGATTTCTTTCCCGTTTAATGTTTCCATGGCATTACGGGCAGCGTTTTCGCTCATCTCGATAAATCCGAATCCGCGTGATAAATTGGTGTCGCGGTCCATAATTATCTTTACTGAATGAACTTCACCGAATTCGGCGAACATCTCCTTG
Source organism: Bacteroidota bacterium (assembly GCA_021824625.1). Classification (GTDB taxonomy): domain Bacteria; phylum Bacteroidota; class Ignavibacteria; order Kapaibacteriales; family UBA2268; genus XYC2-FULL-35-21. The sequence continues at coordinate 9,103 of JAKAKE010000043.1, forward strand.
AGACTGTCTTCTGTGGCACTTGCAGGAAGGTTGCCAACATAAATATTCATAATTACTCCAATATGAAAAAATAATAAAAACACCGAATTACTTCATCAGCGATGAATCAAAATCTAATAAATTTGATGGGTTGTAAAAAATTAATTTTGGCAAGTCCAATAAATTTAATAGTCCATAATCCAGTTACCGATACAAAGATAAATAAAAATTATTATTTCCAAAACAAATTTTTTGTGCCATTTTATTCTTTATTTCCTGAATAAATCATAAGTCCCTGACCGTTTCCAGTGATTTTATCGGGCAGTTCATTATACCATATTATAGCTTCGTTAAAGTAAAGTTCAAATGGGTCACGGTGAGCCACCGCATAATAATTGCCGCCGTTCGTGTGAACCTGGTAGAAAAACAGCAAGTCATTTGTAGCAGTGTAATCAATTTTATCAAACTCAAATCTGCCATTGATAATTCTTTCTTTCGTTTCCAGGAAATTCTCCGCGGAGAAAGGCATTGTCTTCAATAGAACAATCTCCCTGACATCATCAGGCTCCAAGAGGTTTCTTGCTGATTTTAGTATTGATTCGACACACTCGTCTGTGAATCTCCCGGAGGATTCATCGAAAATTCCGCTTCCGTCCATTACTTATTAACTCACGTTTCGAATAAATTATTATTATCATATTCAATGATTATTAATTATCAATTTTGCAATTTTCATTCAATTTATCAATATTTAATGTTAAAATAAAAAAGACTTTTATAACATTTTGTCAATTTATATAATTAAAGTTTAAGAATTATTGAATTATGGACTATTTTAAAAATTTGTTCATTGGAAATTCAATGAAAATTCAAAAATTGTAAATTGAAAATTTATTTTTTTTATATATTTATATCTTGTTAAGCATGAGCTATTTAAATTAATCAGGTTTTACCGGAAGTGTAAAAATAAAACTTGAGCCTGAGTTAATTTTGCTTTCAGCTTTGATTGTACAGCCATGCTTTTCCACAAATTCCTTGCACAACACCAATCCGAGTCCTGTTCCTACTTCACCGGCTGTTCCCTTGCACGATGCTGTTGAATTCAGTTTGAATAGATTATTTAATGCTTCTTCATCCATTCCGATGCCATTGTCTTCCACGGAGATTTCAACAAATTCCGGTTTACCTTGTATGTCACTCCTTACTTCTTTCGCCTTTATAATGACATTCCCTCCGGAAAAGGAAAACTTAACGGCATTGGATAACAAATTCCTCATTGTTGTGAGAATCATGTTTTCATCAACAATTACAATAATTTCTGGATTGACTTCTTTTATCAATTTTATATTTTTCTGTTCTGCCCGCAGTTTCACAAAAGCAATGGCTGTATCAGCCAAATTCGAGAGATTATACATGGCAGGTTCATAACGAACTATACCTCTTTGTGCCATTGACCAGGTCAAAAGATTTTCCAGCAGCCTGTATAATGTTTTGGATGAGTTATAAATAGATACTATAAATTCTTTCCTCTCGTTATCATTTAGTTTTTCATAATCATCATTCAACAAATTCATAGAACTTGAAAAAGTTGATACAGGGCCTCTCAGGTCATGTGCAATAATAGAAAAGAATTTATCCTTAGTTGTATTCAATTCATTTAATTTCTCAACAGCATCAGATATTTGAATGTTTTTCCTTTTGAGAGCTTTCTGCCTCGAGTAGAACACCCATAAATGCACTACAAGAAATACTATTACAGCCAAAAAAACAAATAACTGGTATCTCTGTATAGCAATCTTTTCCTGAATTTCTTGCTCTTTTAATTTTTTTTCATATTCATATTTAATTTCCATCATTCTTTGTCTTTGTTTTTCGCCGTATATTGATTGATAATGATTATTCGATTCGTTTCTAAAGAAATAAGCTTTTTCATAAACACCCATATCAGCATATAAATCCGATAAGATGGATTCTATCCAAAACAAATATAATTTCAACCCGGTTTTTTTTGTAATTTTATAGCTCTCAATCGCATATCTTAATGCTGAATTATAGTCTTTCATTGATAAATAAGTTTGTGAAAAATGGATAAGAATCAGCGGTTTGTATATATTTTCTAATTCAGGGGTCAAATTATTAAATGCACTATTCAAATATTCTTCGGCTTTTTTGTAATCTCCCAAAGCGGTTGAAACAGCACCGAGTATATTCATATTATTTACAAAAAGTTCCCTCGTATTCTTTCTGTTTTTTATTAACTCCAATGATAACTCAGCATATTTTTTTGCTTTTTCAAATTCGGCTGATTTTTTTAATTCATAATTCACCGAAGCAATCTGATTGTATGCTTTCGCCAGTCCCAAGGTGTCTTTTAGTTCGCTGAAAATTCTCTCCGCTTTTGCCAACACAATAAGTGATTGCTTTAAATCTCCGGAAACCCTGTAGGTTTCACCAAATCCAAGATATGTAACTGCTGTTTTATGCTTATTATTAGTTTTTTCAAAATAACTTTTTGCTTTTTGAAGATGTTCGTAAGATTTTGAATAATTGCCGAAAATCTTCAGGTATTTTGAATAGATTATATCTAAATCGGCAATTCTTTCTTTGTCTTTTTCTTTATTTACTATTTGATACGCTTTGTTGATATAATTAAAATTATCCTCATCGAGATTAAGAAGTTTTTGCTCAATAATTACAAGAAGTATTTTATATTTATGGCTTTCAGAACCACCTTTCTTATACTCATCAATCAAGCTGTCAGTATTGCTTATTGAGAATAACGGGTTAGAGCAAAGACAAATAATAATGATTTTTAACATATTTATTTTTAGTCGAGAAATAACAAATATAAAATTATTTAAATTAATCCAATTTAACTTTTGATTTAATTGCTTGTTAATTTACAAAAATTGTTTTGAAGCAGAAAAAATAAAAATGATAAGGTAATGATTTTCATTTCAGATTTCAATGAATCAGAAATAATTTCACGCTTTGCATACCCTTTTTTACAAAATATAACCCTACCGGCAAATCACCTACAAATATTTTCCGATTTTCCTGGTTTTCAAAAATCATTGATTTCAATTTATTTCCAAGCATCGAATATATTTCTATTCTTTCTGGAAAGTATTTTTCAGAACTTTTCAAATACAGATAGTCATCTGCAGGATTAGGATAAATCTTAATGCAATCCTCATCCGACTCATAATCATCATCTATGCCTGAATACTTAAACATATTCAAAACAGTCTCCCAGTATATGGGACTTTTACTCTCAAAATCAAATCCTCCATTACCTCCACCCCGAAATACCCACAGGGCGAAGTGCCAGCCTTCTTCCATGCATATTTCATACATGTCATTTAAGAAGAGTGTACCTCCGCCTTGCTCATACATAATTCCAAATTCTCCCAAGAAGAATGGCTTATCTGTTTCTTTTTGAACCGAATCTATAAATTTGAATACATTTGTCTTCAAAACATTTTTATCGAAATCTATCTGTTTCAAATCATTAATACTAATAAATTTGCCTGGGTATGTAACTGTATTTGGTTTATCGTTCGAAGCATAGCCAATCGGGCGGTAGCTGTGAAATTCATAAACAATGTATTCATCTGTGAACGTATCTGTAATTGCAAAAAACTCAGGACATGAATACTGAAAGTTTTGTACAATAATCGGAATGTTAGCGTCAGCTTTTCTCACTTCCTCGATGAACAACTGATTTATCGCCTTGAAATCAATTGATTCTTTTTCAAGGCTGGTTTTAAGTGCCTTTGCATTAATATTAAGCTGGTCAAATAATGGATTAGGTTCGACCATTAACCCGATACCTACAAACAATGTATCCTTCCCAAACCTTCTAACAATATCCCTTAGCATTTGTGCATATTTTTTTTGCTCATCCTTATTCTTCCATATTGTTGATTTAGGAGCTCCTCCTTCCTTTTCTTGATAAACATCACGCCTCCCTGGTCCGCTGCGAACAGTTAGTATATAGTAAATTCCCGCCGAATCACAGAAACCAACCATTTTATCGGTTGCTGTAATTGCATCAACATTCACTTCATAAGGCGGGTCAACAAAATAGAGTCCGTCAATGCCAAGCTGGGCAAGATTTGCTCCGGTGGCTTTCAAATCCCTGTAATCTTTTAATTGATGTGTTGCCGAAGGCAGAACATTAAATCCACGAAAGAATGAAGGTATCTTCCACAGTTCATATTTGTGGTTTTGTGCTTGTGCGTCAATTAACAGTACTAAAAAAATACTAAAAATCAAAACATAAAATTTCATACAAATTTATATCATTTTAATATACATATTGTCTTGACAATACTTTCAAAATTACAAATCAAGTGAATGTAATAAACACCATCTGCTAATTTAAAATTATCAACAAAAAATGGAAAATCATGTCTCCCTGCATCCTTCCATTCATCAACAAGTGTTGTGATTTTATTCCCGATTGAATTGTAAATATCTATCTTCACATTTGATGGAATTGACAATTGATAATTGATAATTGATAATTCGGAGAAGGGATTAGGGGAGATACTTAAAGCATATTCAGAATGCTTTTCATTCTCAACACTTGTTGTTATTAAATCGCTGATTTTAGCCCGAAAGATACCATAACCACAAGTTAGAGCAAAAATATCATTGCAGTTGACGAATAATTCAAAAGGAGAATATTGGTCCATAGGAATTAATCCTTCATGCTTTTGATTCCAACTTTCACCTTTGTCTGATGAGTGAAAGATAGTATAGAATAATAAGTTCTTATTCTCTAATTTAAAATATCCAGCGCTAACAAAAATATTATTCCCACTGATTGCAATATAATCAATATAGGTAGTGTCACTTATTATTCTTCTAATCCAATTGTCTCCATTATCAATAGAGATATTAATACCATCATCTCCAGTTAAAAAAATTATATCGTCCATAAATGCTATTGAACCAACACCAAAGTTACTTTTCTGTTTCCAACTACTGCCACTATCCTGGGAAATAAATAATCCACTATGTGTAGCTACAAAAATATTTCTTCCATTTACTGCTATGTCACTTATTCGAGAATCTTTCAATCCGCAATATTTCCAATTTGTTCCGTTATCGTCTGATATAAATATTCCGTCTTTAATGGTACCTGCAAAAATTTTACCATCGAATTCTGCTAATGTAGTTACACCTACTATACCATTATCCTTTCTATTCCAAGTTAATCCATTATCTGTAGATAAAATAATATTAGGATCACGATGAAATGAACTTGCAAAAATGTTATTACCAGTAATGAAGATATCAGTTACACAAATACTCTTTGCCAATGAATCATTAATTAAAGTCCAACTATTTCCATTTAAAGAGGAATAATATATTCCGCCTCCAAAAACTACCCAAGAACTTGGTTTTATGATTCCAATAAATAAAATATCGTCTTTTACAGCTATAGATGAAACACAAGTACCTTCATCTAATCCATTATTAAATGGTTCCCATTGTGCATTCAAGCCAAGCAAATTCAGCATAAAGCTAAATAAAGCGATTGTAATTAGTAGATTTTTTTTCATTTTTCTTCTCCAAAAAATTGTTTTTTAAAAATTATTTACTTTATAAACATTATGAACTTTATAACTTTATGAACTTTATAACTTTATGAGCTTCCCGCTCTCTCTTTTCTCTCCAATCTGCACAGTATAATAATACATGCCCTGCGGCAATCCTTCTGCTTTAAACTCTGTTTGATGATTTCCTGCTTCCTGCCATTCATCAACAAGCGTTGTGATTTTATTTCCGATTGAATTGAATATTTCAATCTTCACCCTCGAAGGCATTAGTAATTCGTAATTAGTAATTAGTAATTCCGAAAATGGATTGGGATGATAAGTTAATTTTATTCCCTCACACATGGATTCATCTTCAACATCTGTCCATTGAACTTTCGAATAATAAACTCCGTATGCACCAAGCCCCTCCCATGCTGGTTCCCGTCTAAATAAAGCACATCCTACCTCGAGGTTTCCATCATCGTCAAAATCTTCTAAATGTGTATCCCATGTAAAACAATCACTCCTCCACAGTACTTTATAATCATTTATCCTGAAAGAAAATAATTCCTTAAAGGTTCTCTGCTGATTGCCTAAATTCCGAAATAAAATTAAATCGCCAACTGGTATATAATGAGCTGTATCATACGGAATTTTTACGGGAAGCACTTTAGTTTCATTAACTAAAGCATCGTCAAAACCATCATTATCTGCATCAAATACGACTGCATAGTCATAAATTGATCTATATTCCTTTTCAACTTCATCTCTGTCAGGGACAAAAGTTCCAAGAACTTCCCAACTATCACCTTTTTGTTGAAGAGTTACCAAACCACCTACTCCTAATTCCCCTTTAGCAGAATCATTTCTAAGTCCAATAATCCATCCTTCCTTGCCATTTGATATATCACCATCAAGATTTGCAAGGAACCATCCCCAAAAATTAACATGTTCAAAATCTTTACGATATGATAATTCAAATCTGTATTTATGGTCAGGGGTTGATGGCAGTCTTTTAAATACTCTTATACTACCACCTGTAAGACTGTCAGCATTCTGATAATTAATCGCAGCAAAAAGGTCAATTCTGCCATCATGGTCATAATCCTTAATATTGGCATAGCAATAGGCACTCATTGCATTTGGAAATTCATCGGGAGTAAAAATCAATTCAGAGTCCATTCCGCCAGAGTTGAGAAATAAATGATTCAAGTAGAAAGGCTCATTCGGATATGTTGTATCTGTGTCAATAAAATCTTCAGTTATATATCTATAATCATAAGAATTGAATGTTTTGGCAGGTTGTTCCAAAACAAAAAGTCTGCCGTTTAATCTGTCATTATTATAATACAATGTAGTAACAAGGAAATCCATAAATTTACCGGAATAAGGTTCACTACGGAAATCCGGTGTTACAGCCATAGGAACCATCACAGATATTTCATTGGAACTTAATTCTTCTCCCCACTTACCCCAGACAAGCGGATTTGGAATAAATCCTTTACCGTCAACATAATCAATATAAATACAGCCCGGAAAAGGCACAGTTTGATTATTATGTAAGGGAGGATAATTGACCTGGTCTGCCATAGAGAGTATTTCCTTCCTTCCATCTCCATCATAATCGCCCGATATAAAACCTTTAACAGGCCAACCGCCCAACATACCTTTAATATGAGTAAAAGCCGTATCGAATTTTGGATGTAAAATTTCTGCTTTCCAGAAATCGCCTGTTCTACGATGTATGAAGATGCCGACAGCCGAATGACTAAATGAACCGATTAATTCATTTATACCATCCCCATCAAAATCTCCATATCCGAAACATTGCTGGTAATCTTTAAAAAGCCCTTCACCGATTAATTCCCATTCAGGTGGCACATCAAAATAAAAATGCTGAGACATCAAACCTCGAGGTATTAATAAAATAATTATTAAAAAGAAAAAATTAAAAAGTAACACTTTATTTTTCATCTTATTTCTCCATTTATTACATAAAATTGTTACTTTATGAACTTTACAAACTTTATAAACTATCTCACTAAAATCACTTTCCCACTCTCTCTTCTCTCTCCAATCTGAACAGTATAATAATACATCCCTTGCGGCAAACCTTCTGATATGAATTCCGCTTTGTGCCTCCCCGCCTCCTGCCATTCATCAACAAGTGTAGCGATTTTATTTCCAATTGAATTATATATTTCAATCTTCACCCTCGCAGGAATTAGTAATTCGTAATTAGTAATTAGTAATTCACTGAATGGATTTGGTGAGATACTTATTAGATTATGCTGTTCCTGTTTTTCCTCTGTACCTTCAACTACATCAATATCAACCTCCCAAACTCCCATACCATAAGTTGCAGCCCTGAGTTTTTTAGCTGTATATTGAATTTCCAGTTCGCTTATGATAAGATTGGGAAGACCAGTTCCGTAAATTTCCCAATTAGCGGTCGTGTCAGTACTGGTAAATACTCCAATGTCAGTTCCAATATATAGTCTTTCAGGCATCCCATTCTGACAGACAATAGTGTTGACGGGCACATTAGGCAGATTGCCTGTTAAATTAATCCAGTTCGCTCCGTCATAAACCCAAACTTTTTCTAATTCATCAAATCCGCCTAAACTCACATACAATACATCCGGATTCGAATTTGACACAGTAATATACGTGATTGAGTTTGTGAGATTCTTTAGCAATACCCAGCTATTGCCCCCATCACTCGATTTATAAATATTGCGTTCTGTTGAAGCATAAATATAATTTGAATCGGTCGGGGATAGTGCTAATGAAATCAAAGTCGCTGTACCAAAGAAATTAGATAACTGATTCCAGCTATCCCCCCTGTCTGTTGATTTCCATACATTCGAATATCCTGCATATAAAACAGCAGGATTCCGAGGGTCCATTACAAAAGGAGTAGTCCATGCACCATACTCACCTATTAAAGGCGAAGCAAGAATGTATTTAACTTCTGCAGTTGAAACATATAACCTGCCAAACAATCCGTTCTGGGCAGATGCATAAATCAAATCAGGATTCGAATAATCACAAACTGCTTCCATTCCGTCTGCACCGCCTACCTGCGTCCATTCTCCGTTTAAATACATTTTGGAACCGTTATCCTGGCTTCCTGCAACAAGGCGGTTTGGATTGGATGCATCACATCCAATGCGGTAAAATTGTGTGATATTCATCCCTTCATTCAAATACTCCCAGCTTGCTCCGTTATCCGTGGTTTTATATATACCCCCATCGTTCGAGACATACATTTCGTTGCTATTATCCCTGAATATTATATCATGCTCATCAACATGGATATCCGGTTTTTGAAATGTTTTATTGCCATGTGTTACCAATTCCCATTCACTTCCTCCGTTTTGCGATTTCCAAATATTTATTCCTCCGATAAAAACGAGGTTTTCATCAAATGGAGAAACAGCTATACACAGGTCATACCAGCCCTGTCCATAATTCAGGTCATTCCCCGTACCATCCCTTGCACCCAATATGTTTGGTGAATTATTATAGTCTGTAACTGTATTCCATGTCAAACCGGCATCAGAAGAAACAAGGAATGAGTGAAAACTCGAATAAACTTGCCTGGAACATATAGCATACACTTTCTGCGGATTTGATAACGATGCCGCCAAAGCAATCCTCCTCACGCCCCCCTGTGCCGGGCTATGTTTTAATAGCCAGGTTTCTCCGTTGTCTGACGACCTGTATATCCCTGCACTTCCGTATAAATCATATGTAGAAGCATTGATGATATCCGTATTTCCGGGAATAAATTCCATGTCTTTGAAATGTCCGCTTTGCTTAAGCCCCCAAGTGTTTCCGCCGTTAGTGGTTTTATATATCCCTCTCGTTGTTGCTGCAATAACATTATTCGGGTCTGTCGGATGAATAAGCAATCTGCAAACTTTTAATGTCGAATTTAGTTCATAAGCAAAATCTGTTACTTCCCAGTTTGTTCCCCCGTTCGTTGTTTTAATTATTCCGATTGTGTACGTTGTCCCCCAATGTAAATGGTCTCCTGTAGCCACATATACAATATCGGGATTTGACGGTGAAATAGCAATATCGGATACTCCCAATGAAAGAAAAGCAGTGAAAGGAAAATTATACCAGGATTGTCCGCCGTTTGTCGTTCTCCAAACGCCACCGGTTGAAACACCAGCCCAGATTTCACTTGGTTTAGTCGGATGAAATCTCACAATATTTACTCTGCCGAGATTATTGCTTGTATTAGCTACCCATGAGCTGTACCTTGGATCTAAATTTGCCCTGTTGAAAGGTCCCATCGCCTTCCATTCATAATTCGAAGTTTGAATAGCTTCAAGACTTTTATTTTCACAATTCTTCCATTTATCATACAATCTTGCCAAATTCGGGTAGCTTCCATCGGGCATCAGTCGTGTTTCCCAAAAATGCTCCCAGCGTTTATACTGTTTCCAACCGGCTTTTTTGGCAGATGTATCTGCCTGCCATATTTCATTCATAACCTGTTTGACATCATCAAACCTTGCATCTTCGATATTGCCAAGACTAATTAATTTTTCGTTTATTAGCTGGGCATTTAAATCAATAGTAAAAAAAAATTGAAACCAAAAAAAGAAGAATAAAATCACCGAAGATTCTAAAAGCGAATTAATGGAGATATAACTTTTCATAACCTTACCCTGTTTATTTCACATAAGGAACTTTGCAAATTTTATAAAACTTAATGAACTTTACGAACTTTATGAACTTTACAAATTTTATAAACTATCTCACTAAAATCACTTTCCCACTCTCTCTTCTCTCTCCAATCTGCACAGTATAAAAATACATCCCCTGCGGCAATCCTTCCGCCTTGAACTCTGCATGATGTTTCCCTTCTTCCTTAAATTCATCAACAAGTGTTGTGATTTTATTCCCGATTGAATTATAGAGATCTATCTTCACACTTGCAGGAATTATTAATTTGTAATTCGTAATTACCTCAGACCTAATCGCCTTATTTGCATTTAATAATCAAACTTATGAAGGTAATTTGAGAAATGCAAGTGAAATGTTATTGTAATTATTAATTTGTTATTTTAAGAAAAGAGGAGAACACTCTGACATATTATAATTCTTAATTCATACTCAAAATTCAACACTTAACACTCAAATTATTTCCCTAATTTTGTAAGATTTATTTATTTGACTGAAAGAATTACAATGCTGAAATTAATACGTGAGAATGCCGAAAAAGTAAGGCAGAATATAATAAACAAGAATGAAAAGACAAATATAGATGAAATTATCTCACTCGACGAAAAACGCCGCTCAGTCATTGGCGAAGTTGATAAACTTAAAAACCTCCGCAATACTGTCTCTGCAGAAATTGCAAAGTTGAAAAAAGATAAACAGGATGCCGAAGAAAAAATCTCTTCTATGAAAGAGGTTTCAGATAAAATTAAATCACTCGATGACGAACTTCGCACAATAGAAGAAAAAATTGATGAGCTTATTCTTTATGTACCTAATATTGCACACGAAAGCGTTCCTATCGGCAAAACCCCTGATGATAATCCTGTAATACGTTCCTGGGGTGAACCCAAAAAACAGGCTACAAAAAAAGACCATGTAGAAATTGCAAAGGAACATGGTTTAATTGATTTTGAACGTGGAGCCAAAGTCAGCGGCTCCGGTTTTTATTTCTATACAGGCAAAGGCGCGGCATTAGAACGTGCTTTAATCAACTTCATGCTCGATTTTCATATCAGCAAGCATGGTTACACTGAAATGATTCCACCATTCATTGTTAATGCAAATTCGATGCGTGGCACCGGACAGATTCCCAAGCTGGCTGAAGATATGTACCTTGCCGAAAAAGACGAGCTGTACCTGATTCCAACTGCAGAAGTTCCATTAACAAATTATTATGCAAATGAAATTCTGAGTTTCGAACAGCTTCCCGCAAAGTTCTGTGCATATTCGCCATGCTTCCGCCGTGAAGCAGGAAGTTACGGAAAGGAAACACGCGGATTGCAGAGAGTTCACCAATTCAATAAAGTTGAATTAGTTAAGTTCGTTGAACCTGAAAAATCATACAATGAATTGGAATCTCTCGTTAATGATGTCGAAGGTGTATTGCAGGCTATCAATATTCCATACCGTGTAATTTTGCTTTGTACCGGTGACACCAGCTTCTCTTCAGCAAAAACTTATGATATCGAAGTCTGGTCGCCTGCTGATGAAAAATGGCTTGAGGTTTCGAGCTGTTCAAATTTCGAGAGCTTCCAGGCACGCAGGGCAGGGATTAGATACAAGCCTGCACCGAATGCAAAGCCTGAGTTTGTTCATACACTCAACGGGAGTGGCCTTGCAACACCAAGGCTGATGATTGCACTGCTTGAAAATTATGTAAATGAAAACAGTAATATTATTATTCCTGATGCTTTAAAATCTTTTCTTAAATTTGATAAGATATAGATTAATTATATATAATTCTTATTTATTATTATTATAAGGTATGTTCGTTTGTTGATAACTTAGAACTATATTAAGTATATTATTGAATTATAATAAAATAATAGAAAAAAAATCGAATGAAATATTGTGGAAAACCGATAGTTTATCAACATTAGATATTAATTTATAATTATAAATCTATTTAGACTTAACATAAATTTTTTTTATTAGACAAAATATACAGATAATTTAATGTTCATGATAGAAAAATTGTGGAAAACAAATTGATAACTTTTACGATATATCTTAAATTAATAATAAATTTGAATTTATATTATTTTGATAGTTCTTTGATTAAGTTTGATTTTTTATTGAATAGCCCTTAATCTTTAGATAAGGGATGGGTTTTCAGGCATATATGACTTTATTCACAGTTTAAATAATACTTGGTATCTATTCAATTCAAAATAACTCACACTTATAATAAAAAATACTCTGATTATCTTGGAGAATTAATTATGAAAATTGCAATAGCGGCAGACCACGCAGGATTTGAATATAAATCTAAAATAATTGAATGGTTAAAAGAATCCGGCAATAATCCGATTGATTTTGGTACTAATGACAGCGATAGCTGTGCCTATCCCGATTATGCCTATCCCGCGGCAGAAGCTGTGGCTAATCATTCTGCTTACTATGGTATAATTATTTGCGGAAGCGGAATTGGTATGAGCATAGTCGCAAACAAGGTTCCGGGCATAAGGGCGGCAAACTGCATGACGCCTGAAATGGCTCGCTTAGCCCGGCAACACAACAATGCAAATGTTCTTACATTAGGAGCAAGGCTGATTAACTTTGAAATTGCCAAAGAGATTATCAGCACATTCCTCAACACTGAGTTTGAAGGAGGAAGGCATACTAAAAGGGTAGAGAAAATTCACTTGCTGACAGGTTGCTGATGAAAAAAACAGAACTGAATGATATAGATGCACTCTTTGTCGGCGCCCATCCCGATGATGTCGAGCTTAGTGCAGGCGGTACTGTTGCAAACCTTACACGGGAGGGAAGGAAGGTTGTAATGGTTGATTTCACACGTGGTGAGCTTGGTACACGCGGCTCGGGCGAAAGAAGATTGAAAGAAGCCTCGAATGCCGCTCAAATACTCGGCGTTCAGGAAAGAATCAACCTCGGTTTGCCCGATGGTTATTTGAAAGCCGATGATAAAAGTATTTTAAAAACTATTCAGATTATACGAAAATACCGTCCGAAAATAGTTGTTATGAATCCAGAGTACGAGCGTCATCCCGACCACGAAGCGGCACACAGAATAATAAGGAGTGCAATGTTCAAATCAGGCTTGCTCAGAATTAAAACCAAAGAGAGAGGTAATTTGCAAGAGCCTTTCCGCACACGAAAGTTGATTAGTTATATGCAGGCTTATGCTTTCTCCCGCAAACCAGATTTAATCATTGACATCAGCGACTCATTCGAAACAAAGATGAAAGCAATTAAGGCTTATACATCCCAGGTCTTTGTTCCAGGCATCTCAGACCCTGAAGGACCTGTAACACGACTTTCAAGGCCCGAATTCCTCGAGGAACTGGAAGCGAGGGCTATTTTCTTCGGCACAATGATTGGTTGCCGGTATGCAGAGCCATTCATGTCCATTGAGCCTATTGGACTGAAGAACTTGAGTGAAATGTTGTAATTAATAATTTATTCTTAATTTCGTTTAAATGGAAGTTAATACTAATTACATTAAGCATGATTGACGAAAAAGTAAATAGAATAATCAAAGAACTTGTCGAAGATTTGAAATCAAAATATTCCGATTTCAAAGGTATCTACTTATTCGGGTCACATGCAAGAGGTGAAGCCACTGAGGAATCCGATATAGATTTAGCTATTATATTCGACAAGGATATAAATTGGTTATTTAAGGATGAAATAAGTAATTATATATGGTTGAAGATGGTTAATTATATCATTCCTATAGATTCTTTTACATTAAGTTTAAAAGACATCTATTTTCCTAAAACACCATTAAGAGAAAACATTCATAATCAGGGTGTATATTATGGAATATGATGATATATTATCAATAGTAAAAATAAGGATTATCAAAGCAAAAGAAACAATCGAAGATGCAAGATTAGCACTTGAATCCAATAGATTCAGAAATGCACTTAACAGAATTTATTATGCCATTTTTTATATGATTTCTGCATTATCGGTAAAAAATGGTTATTCGACTTCAAAGCATAAACAGTTGATGGGATGGTTTATTAAAAATTTTGTATCAACCGGCAAAATAGACACTGTGTTCTCAAATATATATAAACGGGCTTTCGACAGAAGACAGGAAAGTGATTATGATGATGTACTTGAATTTGATAAAGTTCAAGTTGAATTACATTTTAAGGATATGCTCTCATTTGTCACAGAAATTGAAAAATTGATTGAACAGAAATAATATTGTTCTTTTGCCGAGCCATTCATGTCCATTGAGCCTATTGGATTGAAGAACTTGAGTGGAATGTTGTAGAATGAATAATTGTTATAGTAATTTTGAATCTCAATTAATTATTTTTGCAATATGGAAGAAAAAGTAAAATATTGGTTAAGTCTTTCTGAATATGATTTGGATACTGCTGAAGCCATGTTGCAAACCAAGCGGTTGCTTTATGTTGGATTTATGTGTCATCAATCTGTTGAAAAGATTTTAAAAGCCTATTTTACAAAAATCAAATCTTCAACTGCGCCATATACTCATAATTTGACTTTTTTATCGAAAGAATCTGGTATTTACGAACTATTCAATGATATTCATAAAGAGTACATTCAATTTCTTGAACCATTAAACATCGAATCGAGATATCCGTCATACAAAGAAAAGATATTTGAAAGTCTAAGCTATGATAGATGTGTTCTTATTCTTAACTCAACTAAGGAAATTGTAAATTGGATAAAGCAGAAATTATAGCAAAACTGATTCGATACAAAAAATTAGTATCAAAGTATTATAATATCGAGAAAATGTACTTGTTTGGTTCATATGCCCGTGATACTCAAATGAAGTACAGTGATATTGATGTTGCCTTTGTTGTTAAAGAAATAAAAGAGGATTTTTTCACGTATGCACCTCTTCTTTGGAAATTACGTGTTGATATTGACCCAAGAATAGAACCAATTCTTTTTGAGCGTGGAAAAGATCCCTCAGGCTTTCTCGAAGAAATAATCAGAACAGGAATAGAGATTAATTAAATTTCTTTTTTATTCTTCTTAAAATCGAATTATTTTTATTAATCAAATCTTTTGGATTTATTTGCTTTAGAGATTTGTTTTTACTAATAATAATCAGATAATATCGTTACTACTTATAATTGTATAAAAATGTTCAAATATGATTGACGAAAAAGTAAATAGAATAATAAATGAAATCCGCGATGAATTAAAATCTCTTTATCCGGATTTTCGTGGTATTTATCTATTCGGTTCGCATGCCCGTGGCGATGCAAATGATGATTCCGATATTGACCTTGCAATAATCTTTGACAGAGTAATAGACTGGAAATTTAAAGACGATGTGCGGGATTTAATTATTGAAAAAGAAATATTTTATGGTGTAATAATAGATTCTCATTTTTATAGAACTCAGAACTTAATAGACCCTGAAACACCTTTAAGAGAACACATTAAAATCGAAGGGATATTTCATGAGTCCTGACAAAACAAATGAATTAATAAAATATAGGATTCATAGAGCAAAAGAAACACTTAAGGATGCAGAGGTAGCTTTAGAAAATGACAGGATAAAAAATGCACTTAACAGAATTTATTATTCAGCGTTTTACATCGTTTCAGCATTAGCATTGAAACATAATTTTTCCACATCAAAACATAAACAACTGATAGGTTGGTTTAATAAGGAATTCGTATCTTCGGGCAAAATCAAAAGTGAATTTTATAAAATTTATTCAAAAGCATT
>JAKAKE010000058.1 GCA_021824625.1 Bacteroidota bacterium
ATATTTTTTTTCTATCGAACGTATATTATTTTCTTAACACCATTTATATCTACTTCAACTTTCTTATCACAAGCTTCGTTATTATCCGGGTCATAATTCACTTTCAATGTATCACTTTTATCATTTTCAATAGTTAATTTTCCAGAAATAAATGTTGAAGCACAACCTATCTGAATTTTTTTCTTTAGAGGAAAATTAGCATCAATATTAACTTCGAAAGCCACACCTTTTCTGTTGACTCCTTTTGCCGTACCTGTATAAAGGTACTCATCATCCCAGATGTTAAGTGGAGTGGAGTTACCGGCAATTCTTTCAACAGTCCTGTCTGATTCCCATGAAATAGTACCATTCTGTGTTGTAACACTTGCACTATCTACTTTTATTGACCATTTATACTGTTGAACTCTTTCTATTGTTTTTATACCTGTTACCATGTTATCATTGACATAGTAATTTTCTAAAGTAACAATGACTTTAGAGCCAATCTGACGATAAGGTCCTATGAATTGAGCATGGATTTTGCCTCTTCTGTACATTCCGTCAAGACAAAGACAATTTGTTGTTCCGAAATCTATTGTGATTGTTCTTGTCGTTGTATCAATTGTCTTTGTGGCACAATCAGGTAAAAGTGCTAATTCTACTTTTTGCACATTGTCTTTTCCGTTGGATTTTCCAATAGCGAATAATGAAGAATTTTCACCTTCATCGTCAACAAATTCAAATATTGATGAGTATTCACCCTCGACAACAGAATTGTCCTCTGCAGATTCAATACTCTCTAAAATTGGATTAGTTGAGTTATTTTTGCATCCGAAAAATGCAAGTATTAGTATAGTAAAAATTGCTAAAAATAAAGTAAAGTTTTTTTTCATGTCACACCCCTTAATTATTTTGAAAATAGTTTTTTCATTAGAAACATTCATTTGATAAAAGGTTTAATCAATTTATAAAATCTTCTTTTTATAAATTCTTCTCCTTTTATGCATTACTGGATTAAAGAACTTCCATTCAGCCTGTACTTTAGTATTATCCTCAAGTTCCTGGTTGGATTCAGCATGTTTGAATCCAAGCTTCATGGCACTTTTAACGATTTCAAGAATCATTACAGTATCCACACCTTTACCTCTATATTCCTTCTTCACTCCAGCAAAGAGAAAATCAATTATATCATACGTTTTGAGGCCCTTCAATAAATGGAATATACCAAACGGGTAAAGTTTTCCTTTAGCTTTTTGAAATGCTTTTGAAAGACTTGGCATTGTAACCATGAAACCGACCATCTCGTTCTTTTCATTGAATACGAATTTAACAAGGTCTTTATTTATAAATGAAATATATTTTTTAATATAGTAATCAACCTGTTTCTCGGTCAGAGGAACTGTTCCAAAATTTTCCGAAAATGTATCTTCAAGCAAGCTGAACAATTCTTTGCCATGCTTCTTATACTCCTTCATTGAATCATAATCGGCAATCCTGTAATTGTACCTATTTTTAATCCATTCGGTAGTTTTTAAAAGCTTTTCCGGAATACCTGTATCATAAGGAGGTGTGGACTGGAATTCGACAAAGTCAATTTCTTTTTCAAATCCATACTTTTCTACTAAATCTTTATAGTAAGGATAATGATAATATGATGCAATAGTTGGTAATTTGTCAAAACCTTCAACAAGCAAGCCCTGAGGGTCAAGGTCACAAAATCCATGAGGGCCTGTAATAGTGTCCATACCTAATTTCTTTCCCCAGTTTTCTACTGCACGGAATAAAGTTGATGCAACTTCAAAATCGTTGATGCAGTCAAACCATCCAAATCGAAGATGTTTGGTTTTGTATTTATCATTTTCAGGATTATTCAGTATTGCTACTATTCTGCCTGCGACCTCACCATTTTTATATGCGAGGAAAAGTTTACCTTCACAAACATCAAAAGCAGGATTTTTTCCTTTTGTGAATGTCTCAAGCTCGTCTCTGTTCAATTGTGGGACGTAAAATTCATTACCTTTGAATAAATCAAGTGGAAATTTTACGAATTTTTTCAGTTCTTTTTTTGTTAACACTTCCCGTATTTCAATTTCCATAGATTTTCCTATATTGGTTTCAAATTAAAAGTGTTTACTTTTAATAAATCAAACTTTAATTAATATATAGTCAGTAAAGATTTAATAATGAAAAATAACAAAAAAAAATATATTTATATTACAAATTTATTCGATAATATAAAAATATATCAAAATTACTGTTAGATAAATCCATTTTGTTTATATTTGGATTATATGATTTGTTCAGTCATGAATAATTTTTCAAATCTGCAAAAAAAAAGAAATTATATAAATTTATCGGAGGAATAATGAAAAAATTGATTCTTACTTTAATTCTTGTTGGAGTTTTTACAGGCTACAACTCTTATTCTCAAAGCGAAGGAGGGAGACTTGCTTTCGGTTTTAATGGTGGACTTAGCAAATACTGGGGCGAATTTACTGATAATCAGTTTTGGCTGCAAGGACAGGGATTTCTGAGATATAATATTTTTGGGAATTTATCTTTACAAGCAACATTCGGATTAACTCAAATAAGATATAAAACTGATACAAATGCCAGAAGTAGTTATCCTGATTATTTCAGCCTTTATAAAACTATTACCGACAAGAATTCGGACAGGATATTAACTTATGAATTAACTTTATCATATAATTTTTTCCCAACGCAAACTTTCGTACCTCATTTGTTCGCAGGTGTTGGATTCATGAGCTTCGAACCAAAAATAGGTGATTCGGGATATGAAGGAGCTACCCCTAATAATGCGAGTGGAAAATACGAAAAATCTAATCTTGAATTTCCTCTTGGTATTGGCTTTGAAACATATCTTAACGATGACCTTGTATTGAACGGTCATGTAACTTATAGATTGACTGGTACAGATTATTTGGATGATTTGGCTGATCCATTATATGCAGGGTCTTCGCAATCTGCAACACAGAGTAAATACGCCGGTTCAAAGGGTGATGATAAATTATTGACATTTGGAATCGGCTTAACATATTACATACTCGGTGAAACTGATTATGATGGCGATGGTCTGACAAATGACAGGGAAAGGGAACTCGGCACTGACCCTCACAATCCTGATACTGACGGTGAAGGTTTGAAAGATGGAGAGGAAGTTGATTTTTATCATACAAATCCCAAAAACCCGGATACTGACGGAGACGGACTTACTGATTATGATGAACCATTTAAATATAAAACATCAAATGTCAAAGCCGATACTGACGCAGACGGTGTTAATGACGGAGAGGAACTTACTCGAAGAATTGACCCTTTGAATCCTGATACTGACGGAGACAAGCTTATTGATGGGGATGAAGTTAATAAATACAATACAAATCCCCTCGATTCCGATACAGACGGTGATGGACTAACCGATGGTGAAGAAGTTCAGAAATACAATACCAATCCCAAGGCAAACGATTCAGACAATGACGGATTAAAGGACGGAGAGGAAGTAAATTCATTCAAGACTAATCCAGCTTTGCCGGATACTGATAATGACGGATTATTTGATGGCATGGAAATCAAACAATATAAGACTGACCCGGCTAATGCCGACACAGATAATGACGGTTTGAATGATGGAGCTGAAGTAAATGAATATGGTACAAATCCAATTGTTATGGATAGTGATGGAGATAATATTAATGACGGTGATGAAGTCAGGAAATACAAGACCAATCCTGTTTCTGACGATACCGACAAGGATGGACTTAAGGACGGAGAAGAAATCCTTACATTTAAAACTGACCCACTTGAAGTTGATTCTGATAAGGACGGCCTAAAAGACGGCGATGAAGTGTTGGTATATAAGACAAATCCTAATCAATCAGATTCAGACGGCGATTTGTTAAATGACGGAGATGAAGTGCTGAAGTACAAAACTGACCCATTGGCAACCGATACCGATAAAGATAAGTTAAATGACGGTGATGAGGTTAATCGAGTTAAAACTGACCCGACAAATCCTGATACTGATGGAGACAAAGTAATAGACGGCGACGATGACTGTCCTTTGGTTGCAGGAGTACTAAGTACAGCTAAGGGTAAGAATGGCTGTCCACAACCGCCTAAGATTGGTACAAAGACTGACTTTCCGGATATTTTGTTTATTGTTAATACAGATAAATTTAATTTTGATTATATGGCAACTGCTCTGAATTTAGCAAAGCTTCTCGAGTACGTCAAGCAATGTGAAGGATTGCAGGTAGTAATCGAGGGTCATGCCTCTGAAGAAGGTAATAAAAAGAGAAATCAGGAATTATCTGAGTTAAGGGCAAAGAAAGTGGTTGAATGGTTACTAAGTCAAGGTGTCAAATCTTCTGCTATAAGCGGTGCTGTCGGTTATGGTTCATCTCAGCCGAAAGTCAAAGAGCCAACAGGTGCGGCTTTAAAGAAGATATCGAAAGATGATTTGGAAAATATTCGCAGGCAGAACAGGCGAATAACTGTGAAAATTACAAAGACTTGTGATTAATATTGTTAAAGGAAACGGGCATGCTGTTGTTTATATGCCCGTTTCTATTTTTTACATTACATTATCTTTTTAGAAAGTAATTTTTTTTAATCTAATTATGAATTTATGTTGAGATTGTTTAAAAAAAATTATTGATTTGAATTTTAAATTTGTTTATATTTAGATTATAAAATTTTGGGTCTTTAGGTTTATTTATTTTAAAATTCATAATTTGTTGTAGTGGGGTTTAAAATTATAAACCTTTACA
>JAKAKE010000213.1 GCA_021824625.1 Bacteroidota bacterium
CAATTCAGGCTTTAATTACCGATAATAACGGGAGACTCTTCGCCGCAGTCCAC
Organism: Bacteroidota bacterium; assembly: GCA_021824625.1. Classification (GTDB taxonomy): domain Bacteria; phylum Bacteroidota; class Ignavibacteria; order Kapaibacteriales; family UBA2268; genus XYC2-FULL-35-21. The sequence goes on from JAKAKE010000213.1 coordinate 54, forward strand.
AGAAATGGCATTTATATGTATGACCCTGCATCCGGAGTTGATGAATATAATAATAATTATGATTTTAGATTTTATCCTAATCCGGTACAAGATGAAATAAATATATTAATAAATTTAGATAAAAATGAGAGGACCGGGCAAATTCGAATTTTTAATATGCTTGGTTTACAAGTGAAACAATTAAATACTGAACCCGGCGTAAACAAATATATATTATCAATAATAGATATTCCTAACGGATTTTATTTCATTAATTACAATTCACAAAGTAAACCTATCATAATTTGTAAGTAAGCTAATTTCTTTAATCAATAATAGGAACTCAGAAACGTCAAACTCAATCGAATTAAAAAATAAAACGATTTGAGGTTGTAATATGTCCGAAACAGACATCCGGGACTTCACAAAAAGCGAAGTCGAATCAAAAAATGAATTTGAATATAAAGCTGAGATGAAGCAATTGCTCCATCTGATAGTTCATTCACTTTACACACATCCTGAAGTTTTCCTTAGAGAACTTATTTCAAATTCATCTGATGCATTGAATAAAATCCGATTCAGGCGCCTAACAGACAGTAACATTCTTGACCCTGATGCTGAGCTTAAAATCAATATTGATGTTGATGAAAAAGAAAATACATTTTCGATTACCGATACAGGTATTGGAATGACTAAGGATGACCTTCTCTCAAGAATCGGTACCATCGCAAGTTCAGGCACACTTGAATTTCTTAAGCAAATGAAAGAAAATAATAAATCTATTGATGCAAATCTGATTGGTCAATTTGGAGTAGGATTCTATTCAGTATTTATGGTTACAGATGAAATTATTATTGAAACTGCAAATGCTGAACCTGATTCCAAATCCTTTCTTTGGAAGTCTATTGGTGAAAATAAATTTACTATAGAAGAAATTGATAAAAAACCAAGAGGAACAAAAATATCTTTTAAATTAAAAGATGAATATAAAGAATTTGCTCAGCCCTGGAAAGTAAAAAGCATTTTAAAGAAATATTCAAACTTTGTTGATTTTCCCGTTTATGTTAATGGTGAAAAAGTAAATATTGTTTCGGCACTATGGCATAGAAAAAAAGAAGATATAAAAGATGAAGAACTTAACGATTTTTATACTTTCATATCTAATGATTCTACCCCGCCAATGGCTCATATTCTATTAAATATCGAAGGGATTTTAAACTTCAAATCATTAATTTTTATTCCTGAAACTGCACAACCAACTCTTTTCCAGGATGCACTGGATAAATCACTCCAATTATACTCAAACAGAATTTTCATTCAGGACAATTGCAAAGAACTACTTCCTGATTATCTTAAATTCGTAAAAGGTGTAGTTGATACTGAAGAATTGCCTCTGAATGTTTCGAGAGAAGTTACTCAATCGAGTCCTGTTATAGCAAAGATTAAAAATGTATTAGTCTCTAAAATATTAGGATTACTTGAAGACTGGGCTGAAAACGACAAACCTAAATATGAGAAATTCTATAACAATTTCGGTTCATTGCTTAAAACAGGAATAAATTCTGATTTTACGAATAAAGATAGACTAATAGAGCTTTTAAGATTTGAAACTTCGCTGAAACCTAAAAGTGAAAAAGTATCACTTAAAGATTATGTTAATAGAATGGCTGATGACCAGAAAGAAATTTATTATATTATGGGCGACCACAGGGATTTGATTGAAATGAATCCGAATCTCGAGTATTTCAGGAAAAATGAATTAGAAGTTTTATATCTTACCGACCCGGTTGATGTATTCACTATTCCCTATATTTTTGAATATAATAAAAAACAACTTAAATCAATTGAAAAAGCTGACATTGATATAAAAAAAGAAAATAAAACAGAAACATCCGCTGACGAAAGCAATAAAGGCTTACTCAATAAATTCAAAGAAGTCCTGGGTGATAAAGTTGAAGATGTCATTGAATCTAACAGGCTTGTTGACTCTGCAGTTACTTTAGTTGTAGGTAAGCAGGGATTTGACCCCCAAGTCGAAAAAATGATGCAGTATATTGATAAAAATTTCACTCATTCCAAAAGAATATTAGAAGTAAATACTACACATAATATTATAAGAAATATTAATTCATTATTCATTTCAAACTCAAATCCTGAACTGGTTAGTAATACAATATTACAGCTTTATGACGGAGCACTTCTATTAGAAGGCAAATTGGCTTCACCAAATGAGTTTTTAAAAAGGATGAATGAATTTATCGAATTATCAACTAAATAATTAATTGTTGGGACAAAACAATAAATGTATGGGAACAGGGGCTATTGACTGTATTAACTAACCCTCAATCACTATCCCCCATTCCCTTCTCCGAACTTAAAGCAATAAATAGGACTTTGTTCTGTCCGCAAAAACGAAATAAATAAAAATAGTTCTTGATGTAGCCTATTGAATTGTTGTATTTTTGTATAATGAATAATTGTAAAATTGAAATAATAAAATTTATTATCTGAATTTCTTGCAAACACCAGATTTAGGGCAGAAATTATTCTACCCATACATTAGCAATAATTGAAACGCATATTCATAAATTTTTACAGGATAGATTTATCATGAAATTATCAGAGTTTAAGTACAACATAGCAAAAAACCTAATAGCAAAATTTCCTGCCGAGCCAAGAGACTCAGCCAAATTGATGGTTCTCAACAGAAAAAACGGGAAAATTGAAGAAAGAGTATTTGAAGATATAATAGATTATCTTAATAAAGGCGACTGCCTGGTTATTAATGATACAAAGGTATTCCCTGCTCGTTTGTTTGGTAAAAAAGAAAAGACAAATGCAAAAATAGAAGTCATGTTACTCAGGGAACTGAAATCAGAAGAACGAATTTGGGATGTACTCGTCGAACCGGCGAGGAAAGTCAGAATCGGAAATAAAATATACTTTGATAATAATAAATTCAATTGCGAAGTAATTGATAACACTACATCCCGAGGCAGGACTGTCAGATTCAGTTTTGACGGCAACCTTTTCAAGATAATTGAGAAAATAGGACAAATGCCGCTTCCCGATTATATCAAACGCGAACCCACAGAACATGACAAAAAAACATACCAGTGCGTTTTTGCTAATAAAAATCACCTTGCTTCAATTCAGCCGCCTACGGCAGGTCTTCACTTTACGGAAGAACTCCTGAAAGACATTGAGGCTAAAGGTGTTAGAATAGCCAAAGTATTATTAAACATTGGACAAGGTTCATTTGAACGTATTGAGGTTGAAGACCTTACAAAACATAGAATGTATTCAGAATTTTTCACGATTTCGAGGGAATCGGCAGAAATAATAAATAAATCATTGAAGTCAAAAAAACAAGTAATGGCAGTTGGGTCAAGCGTTGTAAGGGCAATAGAATCTTCTGTACTGACATCAGGACAAGTGAAACCAAACAAAGGATGGACTGATAAATTCATTTACCCACCTTATGATTTTAAAATAACGGGTAAATTCCTTACTAATTTCCAACCGTCGGCATCTCCCTCTTTACTTTTAACTGCAACTTTTGCAGGAAAAGAAGAAATGTATAAAGCTTATAAAAAGGCTATGAAAAGTAATTTCCGCTTTTTTGCTTATGGCGACGCATTTTTAATGATTTAATAATGCTGTTCATTTATTAATTTTGTAAGGCATACTTTTCGGTATGCCTTTTTTATTAATAAAATTAATAATGAAAATGAAAGAAAAAATTAAAAATGTTGGGACACAAAATTTTGAATCCTTATTGGGAGATTTTCAGAAAACCAATTACAAAAATTGGGAAAAATTGTCCAATGAATTATTAAATAATAAATTAGATGATTATGTTAATAAATTATATGAAAGTATTACAACTAAACCAATTTATTTTAAAGATGATATTATAAATTTATATGAACAAACTAAATCTCTGCCTGGATTGTATCCATATATCAGGGGAAATAAACTAAGCAATTCATATAAATGGGAAATAGCACAAGAAATCCCTCTTCCTCTACCTGTTGAATTCAATAAATCATTAATTGAAAATCTTCTCAATGGTCAAAATGCTATAAGCATAATTCCTGATGATGCATCAGCTTCGGGATTTAATCCCGAAGAATCAATCAGAATAAAGATTGGCCGCAACGGAACATCAATATTTATCTCAGATGATTTTGAGAATGCATTGAAAAATATAAATATTGAAGAGTATCCGATTTATATAAAGTCATCAACAAACCTATCTTCGATTGCATCTGTTTTCTTTGCATATATTTTAAAAAATAAAGTCAATTTAAAAAATTTATCGGGTGGATTCCATTATGACCCATTATCTGTTCTTGCTCAAAAACATGAATACCCATACAATTATGAATTGCTCTTTGATGAAATTGTTTCATTAATCAATTGGCTCTATTCCAAGAAATGTCCGTTTTCTGTTATAACAATCAATGGTAACTTATTTAATGAAGCAGGTGGAAATGCCGTTCAGGAACTTGCTTTCTCAATGAGCGAAACAGTATTGTATTTAAAGGAGTTAATAAACAGAGGTATTGATATAAATGAATCAGCAAAAAGAATTAGATTGTCTTTTTCAATTGGACCTAACTTCTTCGTCGAATTATCAAAACTTAGAGCGGCAAGGATGCTTTGGGCAAAAATAATAAAACATTTTGGCGGAAATGAAGAATCACAAAAAGTATTTATTCATGCTGAAACCTGCAAATGGAACAAAACAAGACAAGACCCTTATGTTAATATCCTTAGAAATACAGGTGAAGCATTTTCTGCAATACTTGGCGGATGTGACAGCCTCAATCTTCAATACTTTGATAATGCCTATGGTATTCCAAATGAATTTTCGAGAAGAATTACTCGTAACACTCAGCTTGTATTAATGGAGGAGTGCGATTTAACCGGAATAACAGACATTCCCGGAGGCTCATGGTTTATTGAGAATCTGACAAACGAACTTGCCAAAAATGCCTGGAAATTATTTCAGGAAGTTGAAAAACAGGGAGGATTTTACAAAGCTCTCGATAATGGTTTTATAAAAGAAGAAATCGAAAAAGTCAAATATGAAAGGTTATTTAATTTCACTAAAAAGAAAGATGTTTTAATCGGAACAAATATGTATACAAATCCAAACGAATGTCACCCTGAGCGAAGTCGAAGGGCAATAGAAACCACAGAAACAGACTACAACGGGATTTTTAAGCATAGACATTCAACACTTAGGGCTTTTATGGAAAAACGAGACAATATGGAGGTATCTAAGTTATTAGATATATTGAATGATACAGTCAATGACAATCCTGCCAATTCATTTGAAGTAGCATTAAATGCCATAAATGAAGGAGCCACACTCGGAGAAATCAGCAAACCATTCAACATTAAATTTAATGCAACAATTAAGAATCCGATAGAGAAGATGAAACTGTCTGAACTTTTTTAATCAGATTTCTCATAATCGAATTATGGTTATGTTGAGCTAAAACGTGCATTTTGTGCATCCGGAGCAGGTATTTCAAAATTTTGAGTTTTGAGTTTTAAGTGTTGAATTTTGGCGATATGGAGCTAAAAGTGGAAGATATGGAAAATATGGAAGAAATGGACAGGTTTTTTAGTGTCCTTTTTTTCCATTTTGTGTACTTTGGTTATACAGAGACAAAAAGAATCATTTTTACTCATTTTAATCAGATTTCAACGTGATTTTTTTTTAGTACAAAATCCCCATGAATCTCACTTTTACAAAGTGGGAAAATGGAAATGTCCTGTTTTGTCTCATTTTGTCATGGTGATGTCCTATTGGGAGTTACAAAAAGTGAAGAGAAAAAAAATTTAATAACAAGGATTAACGATTTTTGTTTTGTGAAGATATAAGGACAAAGTTGAAAGTTTGTATAAGTTATAAAGTTTATAAAGTGATATAGAAAACCCCCAACCCCCCTTTGAAAAAAGGGGGCAATACTTCCCGATGGTTCGGGATTTCCGTTTCACTACAACCTAAACACTTCCTCAAGGAAGGGAGAAATTTTATCCATCCAATGGAGTTCTCTATATTGAGCGAGACAGATGGCGAAATTGAGTGTGCTCATGTAATCGCTACGATTGTTAATAATTTATAATAATGAAATTTAAGAATAAATGGGATTAAAGTCAAGGAAAATAATTCACAATTCACGTTTAATAATTAAGAAGACCATAATGTTCAACTCTTATGAAGTTGTGTTTCTTATCGGAATTGTCTTTGTTACTGATGTTTAACTCCTCTGGAGTTATTCAAGGTTATATTTAATAATAATTGATGTGGATTGTGGCTTTGGATTCTGGAATAAATTCAGATTGACATTCTTTCTTTGCGAACTTTGCAAAATCTTTGCATCTTTGCGTGAAATATTAGCAGTATTGATGTGGGTTTTAGGCTATGGATTCTGAAATAAATTCAGAATGACATTTTTGTTATTCAATTCAAAATTCAGCATTCAGAATTCAGGATTTATTTAACTCTCCCTATCACCTTCGGTTTTTCATTTTCACATAATGATAAAATTTGAGCAACATTTTCTTTAGCCACAACGAGAATCATTCCAATTCCTAAATTGAAAGCGTGACGCATTTCTTCGTCTGAAATATTTCCTTCTTTTTGTATGAGTTTGAAAATTGGGAGCTGTTCACAAGAGTTCCAGTCTATGTCGAGGGATGTTCCTTCGGGAAGTATTCGTTTTGTATTACCGATAATACCGCCGCCTGTGATATGCGATATGCCTTTAATCAGGCCTGTTTCGAGCAACGGTGTTACAACATGAAGATAGGAACGGTGTACTTTGAGTAAGGCTTCGCCAAGTGAGCAGCCCAACTCATCTAAGTATTGAGTAACAGAATATTTTTCGAGAAGTACAGCTCTTGCAAGTGAATAGCCGTTTGTGTGCAAACCTGTGGAAGGCAGACCAATTAATACATCTCCGGGTATAATACTTTTACCGTTAACGATTTTGCTTTTCTCTACAACACCAATGATTGTACCTGAAACATCATACTCCCCCGGCTGGTACATCGAAGGCATCTCTGCAGTCTCACCGCCGATTAATGCACAGCCATTCTCAACGCAGGCTTTGACGAATCCCGAAATCACCTGCTCAGCAACATTCGGTTCGAGTTTTCCGGTTGCAAAATAATCGAGAAAAAATAAAGGCTTGGCTCCGCAACTCAGAATGTCATTCACACAATGATTAACAAGGCACTGCCCCACTGTGTTATGTGTACCAGTCATAAATGCGATTTTCAGTTTTGTGCCTACGCCGTCAGTGCTTGCAACGAGAACAGGTTCCTCATATTCGGGAAAATTCGCTTCGTAGAAACCGCCGAACAAGCCAATATCCGCAAGAACATTTTTATTGAATGTGGATTTCACGAGAGGTTTGATTCTTCTTATCGTTTCATCCCCTGCTTCAATGTCAACACCTGAATCTTTGTAAGTTTTCATATTCATCAAAAATATATTTTACTTGTTTCCATTATTCATTTTTTTCATAAGCTGAGCCATACGTTCAGCCTGCAAAGTAAAGGTTTCGAGTCTTGCCTCGATTATTTGAGGATAGACGTTCCCGTCAGTTTCAATTGTGAGAAAGGGTATATTCATTTTACCGTTAAATAAATTTTCGGGTAAATTATAATTTGGGTCATTCAGCCTTTTTGCATGAATTTTATTTTCGATTTTCATTTCGGGAATTGATACCGATTCGGAAAATCTTGTAGGCATGCAGCCAAATGGTCCTAGATTAATCACACCGCAATACTTCTCGATTGTTTCATGCAAGGTTATTCCGAGAGTCAGACCAGGCTCACCTTTAAACTCAAGAGGAATGATATGTTTACTATGTTCAAGCAAAGGTTTAATTTTAGTTCGTGAGAATTTATAATAGCCGCTTTTAGCTAATATTTTTTTTATTCGCCACTCTGCAAATCTCATATATGATACGCGAATTAATCTTTCCTTCTTTTTTGTGAATGATGCTTCAGGTTCAAGTAGTTCTCTGCTTATTAAATAATCAACATAGAAAATCCATTCGCTGATGTAGGCATCCTTAACAATGAAACCTTGTTTTGCAAATCGTTTGTTCAGCCATTTATGTGAGAAGTGGTCGCGACGCACATATATTTCACCAAGCAGGGCAATATACTTCGAATCTTTAATATGAGTTTTGTAGGGAACTTTATTTCTGATATTTTTTGAAAATTCTCTCAATGCCTTGTAAATACCATCGGGAACTGCTTCGGTTATTTTTGCAACTTTGTCAAATTCTTCATAGAAAATCTCAAGCCCTTCTTCAGGATTAACAGCATTAGCCATTATACCAGAACGAATGTCATCCATTACATCACTTGTAATAATAGTCTGTATTCCTCTCAATGAAAACTTAGGACCCAAGCCTGCAAATCCGTCTTCATTCATCAAGGCAAGAGTTGCTACATTTTTTATTTTCTTTCTTTTAATAAGTTCTCTTAGAAAAACAGGATATTGCCCAAGACGACAGTTACCCGCTCCCTGAATGATGAAGAATGCAACATACTGTTTGCCGTCCCATTTATTTTCAAGGTAGTGCATCAATGAACCTGCACACAATAGCAAGGGAAGACATTCCTTACCTGAAGCCACTGCCCTGCCGTATTTCAGAATCTCCGAACTTCCTTCAGGCATTGGAATAGCATTGAATCCCTGGCTTTTTAATCCAGCCGCAAATAATGATGAAGCTAAATCTCCCATTGATGGAATAAGAATATCAACTCTCGGGTCTGACAAAGGAACTTTTGTTCTATCCGAAGCGACTAAATAACCTTGAACTGCATCAAATTCAATAAAAGCCTGTGTGTAATCGCTGAAATCAGTATCCGATACCGTAGAAGATATTTTTATGTAGTTTTTAATAATATCGAGGGCGGCATCAATGCGTGTGTTTATGCCGGCATCTGCCGTATGCCCATCCAATTCAAGTGTGAGTGATGGTTTCGTTCCCATGATTGAACGGAATGAAGTGAGAAGCATTGAATCGGGTCCGCAAGAATAATTGGAAATGAAAGTTGCAAAAAGTTGAGGATTATTTTTGATTAACTTTGCAACCTTCAATACTTTTTTGCCGCCTTCCCAATATTGGTTATCATCAATTTGCTCGGAACGATAATCGAACATATCAAAAGGAACTACATATACACCACGTGAAGAATATTTCTGGGGGATGCCCTTATTCGCTGTCTCGGTAAAGGAATTATAAGGCCTGCCGACAAGAACCACAGCCATTTCATCGGGATTTTGCTTTAGATAATTCAGGAATTCCTCTCCCATACTATACAATTCATTTTGACATTTATCCTGAGCTGATAAAGCATAATGGTAAGCATTACGGGCTTTGCTTTCATTATCAATTCCAATTTGTTTTGCTACTTTCACAAATGATTCTATTTCTTTGTCAAAGCCATTAGCAAAATTCAGGAAAGGAGTAATTAATTTCTTTTCTATGTCACAATCTTTGAAAGCTTGTTTGATATAGAACGGTTCACCGCTTACAAAAACGCAAGTGCAGTTGAAATCGAGCCTGTGATAATCAGCATCTTCGACATACATTTCAAATATTTCAGGTATAAAATAAAAGTCTGGATTTTTATTAACCAAATTCTGAAACAATCCCAGTGATAACTGAGCAGGATAGCAAAAAGAACTCAGTTCCCGCTCTAATCCTTCATCTTCAACTTTATCGGGGAGAACAACTTTGTATCCGAGCCTTGTGAAAAAATTATAAAACAAAGGAAAAATTGTATGAGTATGGAACGATAAATTTATGCCTATTGTTTTTGCATCTCCTGATAATTCAGTTGGTGGAGCATATTTATTAAAAAGAAGTTCTTCTCGTTTTTTTACATAATCGAATTTATTAGAATCTACATTTTGCTTATGCAATACATTGTAATATTTATTGCAGGCACCACCAAATGGGTAGTTTCGTCCTTCGATTTCAATAATATTGACAGAACATTTTAAATCGCATTTTTCCATTCCACCCGGACATATAAAAGGCTTTTTGTACTTGACTTCCCTCTCGACAAGTTCATTAAGGATAAATTCTTTTTCTTTAATAAATCCAAGTTTTAATTTCTCTTTTACCTCGAGAGCAACACCAAAAGCACCCATCAGTCCCGGGTCGGGAGGCACAACTATTTCCTTATCAGATAGTGCCGCCATCGCTATTGGAATAGCTTTGTTATAACATACACCACCCTGCATAAAAACCTTTTTCCCGACAGGGCGGTTGCCTTTCACCCTGTTCACATAATTCAAACATATTGAGTAAACCAACCCAGCGACAATATCTTCTACACTAATATTTTCCTGTAAAGCAGTTTTAATATCAGAACTGATAAATGCAGAGCATTGGTCACTGAAATTCGGCGGCATAGTGGCTTTCATTGCGATAGGTTCAATATCAGTTACTTTAACAGCAAGTGATTCCCATGCTGACTCTTCAAGGAATGAGCCTGTGCCAGCAGAACAAGCCTCATTCATAGCGTAATCGGCAGGAACTTTATTTACGATATAAGTATATTTTGCATCCTGCCCGCCGATTTCAAAAATAGTATCGACTTCACTGTCATAATATACGGCGGCGGAGGCATGAGCAACTATTTCATTGATTACACTTTCAGTCAATGCATGTAAACCTGCAATGTGCCTGCCTGAGCCTGTTGTGCCGAGACCGATAATTTTAATATTAACCGAAATCTGTTTAAGAAGTTCTTCATAACATTTTCGTGAAGCTCGAACCGGGTCACCATGAGTGTATAGGTAAATAGATGCAAGAATTTTGTTATCACTTTCTCTTAATAAAACTGCTTTAGTGGTTGTTGAACCGACATCAAGCCCAAGTATGCAGATATCACCTTCATTAGCAGGAGCTCTTTCTGAATCCTTAAATGTTACTTTGTCAATGAAATTTGACAAAGGTTTATGAAAAACGAATGATGATTTATTAGTCGAAAAAATATTATCAAAAGATTCCAAAGGTTTTGTCCCATTATTCAAGCCATAAATAGCTGCACCGAGAGCTTCAAAGTATGGTGCTTCTTTTGGAATGTGAACATCAGCGGATTTACCGTTTAGAAAATTCATAACAATCGAGTTTTGAGTAACACCACCAACAGCAAGAACTTTTCCCCCACGAGTCTTTTTCAATAATTCCTCAACTTTTTCAGCCATCATTAAAGATAAACCGGCAGTAACCTCACCTTTAGGAGTACCTTTATTCAAAGCGTGTGTGCAATCTGATTTGCAAAATACGGAACATCTGCCAGTTACTTTATGAGGGTCTGCATCTTTTGCCAAATCGTAAACATCATTCAGAGCAAGGTTCATACGGCTGATTTGCTGAAGGAAAAATTCACCTGTCCCCGATGCACACTGATTTTTTGTAACAAGCGAGGCAATTTTTCCGGTTTCATCGAGATTATAAACCATAAAAGTTTCACCCCCAAGACTGGCTATTGCAGTATAATCTTCTTTTGTTTTGTTGATGAATTCAAGTGCATATTCTGTTGCTTCAGGCTCAGATATGGAATCAAGATTCAGCATAAACCTTAATTTCCTGCCTGTTACAACAACAGGAAGTTTTTTTTGATTGAAAGAAGTTAAATTATCGAGGAATATTTTTTTAGGATTTCCATTATGAGCAATTGAAAGAACATCTTCAACATTGGTTTCACCATCATAGTTCTTTTTTGCTTTCACAAAAGAAACTGTAGAAGACCCGAGACACACACCGACGACTTCTCTCATTTATACAACCTGACTGTTAACGATAAAATTTAATAAATATTCAGAAAAAAAATTTACGAAAAGAAATCATATAACAAATAAAATGTTCGATTTTATCTAACAGCTTCCCATTCTTTGGAAACAGATTTTCCTCTTATGATGACAGATAATGAATTTATTGTCCATGACAATAAAATTCTCAGGTATCCATATCTCCTAAATCTTCTTGGAGATTCGTAAACCAGAATTTCTTTGGCAAATCCAATTTTTCCGATTTTACTTATTCTTCTGAACAAATCGAAATCCTCGCCTGCGGCGATGTTCGGATTATAACCACCGACCCTGAAAAATTCATCTCTTTTAATAATCTGACATTCTCCCCTGCCCATACCCATACCAATTGAAATTAAGAGCCAGATATAGAAATTATGAATCTTATAAAATATTTTGTCTTTGAATAATATTTCCCCGGGGGCTACATAAACGGGACACGCAAGAGCAGAAGCATCTTTATATGTTGTATTTTCATTACACCAATTATGGATAAATCGAAAGAAATGCTCCGGATTTTGGGGAAAAGTATCGCCATTAATAAAAACCAGGACTTCCCCTTTTGAAGCTTCTGCTCCTTTGTTTCTGCCTTCGGCAATTGTTTGCTTGTGATTCCCTTCATGCTTAACAATATTATCAGCATACTTTTCTGCAATTTCAAGAGTTCTGTCCTTACTGCCGCCATCACTAATAATAATTTCGATATTATATTTTTTTCTTAATTCGATTGAATATAATTTTAAAGTTGATTCGATGAGTTTTTCTTCACGAAGAACAGGTATAATTACACTGATTAGCGGAGTTTTTTTCTCGATTGAATATTTTTTTTCTAAAATAATCGAAGTTGAGGCTTTACCATTACTGCCATTTTTATTTTTTAATTTTTCAAGTGATTTATTTACTTGTCCAACATTAATCAAACTAACACCAAATAATATATTTATAAATTACTAAATTAAGAAAATTTTTCAGATTTTTTTTAATTTCCTTTGCTTAAATCTGGGATTCTCTCATAAATTTCATTATTTTAACCCAGAACATTTAGTAGAATTTAGAATATTTTTATTAAATCTTTATGAAGTGTTTGATGATTCAATTAATAAACATATTAAGGATACGCAAGTTTTTATTATCAAAATTTTTCTTTTTTCTGCCAGGTATATTGTTATTGATATCCTCCTGCTCTGATAATGATATATATCCCGAAAAAGCAAAGATAAGGATTAAGGGTTTCTCATATACTTCTTTTAGTGATAATGGTTATAGAAATGGAAATAAAATAAATGCAATTGAGGATTTAATTAACCAGACAAATACCGAATGGCTTTCTTTATGCTTCTTTGAATTCCAAAGCAATCCTAATAGTTCGGACATTGCACCAAATACAACAGGAATTAATCCTATAACAGGCAAAATTTGGTCTCTTACTTCAACTTTGGAGGATATTAAATCAGCTATTAGTCGAGCAAAACAAAACAATATGAAAATAATGCTAAAACCTCATATTGATTTATATTCAGGCGAGTGGCGGGCTGCAATTAATCCAGATGACAATGGTGATTGGTTTAAATCTTATACAGAAATGATGATGAAATATGCAAAACTTGCCGAAGAAGAAGGTGTTGAATGTTTATGTATTGGAGTTGAATATATTGTTGCAACACAAAACAAAAATTCAAATAAATGGAGAGAATTAATTAATAAAATCAGAAGTGAATACAGTGGTAAGTTGGTTTATGCATCATCCTTTGGGGCTGCTTCTATGTTTGGAATTACAAGAAATGAATTTGAACAAATTGACTTTTGGGATGAATTGGATTTTGTTGGAATTGATTTTTATACATCTATAACTGATGATATTGACAATCCAATGTCGTATGAAAAAGCAATGTTTACGATGAAACAAATAATTAATCAAATTGAAAAAATATCAAAAAGGTATTCAAAGAATGTAATCTTAACTGAAATAGGCATTCAGTCTGTAAAAGGAGCATTACAAAAGCCATGGGACTATCAACTTGGCAGGCAGACAGATGCTGTAATAGATAATGAGGGACAAAAATTTTACTACAATATTATGCTTAATTCTTTTACTCCGAAGATTTGGTTCGAAGGATTTTTCTGGTGGGAATGGGAAAGTGTAATTTCAGATTATGAAAAAACGAACTTCACTCCAAGAAATAAACCAGCCGCTGAGTTACTTAAATGGTGGTACACTGATTAAAAAAATAAATTGGTATCAAAACCGCACATTTCCTATTTTTATTGGAAATGGATACATCAGATAAAACCTGGTTACTGCTCCAATTTCTAATGTTGGAGAAGGTAATTTAAACATGTTCAGAGACTGCCTGAGCCAATTCCAGACAGGGCCGTCGTCAGGTAAAAGTTTAACGAGGTCATAATCAAGTGCTATAAGAAATTTTGGACTTCCTATAACTTCAAGATTCCCATTTTTATCATAAAATTTCTCGGCACGGTTCAAATCGCATTGATACCCGTCCGGAGAATTGGGAGCGCATAAATTTCGGACAGCATATCCAAAGCTTAAATCCAACCATGAAGGCCAATAATCTTTCACCGATTTCGGAAGAATGTTATGCATATTTACAGACATCCAAATAGTGTGAGAGCTGTAATCATCAATAAACATATCCGAGGGATGTCTTCTGCGTTCACCATGCCAGTTGGCCGGTATATAAATAAATTTTGGCGTGAAATTTTGTAGATAAGGAATATAATGTTGGGCTAAGAAAAACCCTGCACCAAAAAAATTCGCTATCTCATCGGAAGGACTGAAACCCCAGTTCGCACCAAATCCATCGAGAATTTCGACGTAAGTCGAGTAAGCAAATCCGAGGATACTGCCTATTAATGTAGATGTATCCCAACTAAATCCAAGCAGCATTAAAGTTTCACTCCAAAGATATGAAGTAAAATAGCAACCGAAAATATGTCCTGCTTTATCAGCCCATAATGCATATCTGCCATCCTCAAGGAATCTGAAATTAGTTTGTTGTTTCCAAATAGTATTCATTTGTGCAACATGCTGTGCATATAAAACACCAGCATATACTCCACCCAAAATCAGGGAAGGAATAAGTTTTATTTTGGTTGATTCGTTAGGGAGAGTGCCGTCAATCAAATACCTTGGGTTGTCCGAATATATGAATTTTTCCCTGCTGACAAATAAATTACCTAATAATGATTTCTTTTTAAGTGAATCATTTGAATTATTCTCTTCAAATTTTTTATTTTGAACAATATAGTCAGTAGCGTGCTTAGCATTACTCTGTTCTTTGGATTCAAAGCCATCTGTTTGCGAATACAGATTTCCGGTAAAAATTAATAAAATAAATAAAATGTATATCTGATAATATTTTATAAATTTCAAGGTAAATTACAATTATATAAATGAAAAAATTTTACAAAAATACATTAATTTGAGTAAACTTCTATTTATATTGGTTATGCGTAGAAGTTACAAATAAATTTGAAATATGTATTTCTTTGATTAAATTTAATTAGTCTTAATAAATAGATTTGCAAAAAATGGAGACCTTAGGCACATTACTTAAATCGGCAAGGGAAAATCAAAATCTGAAACTTGAAGAAGTAAGTCAGAAACTGAAAATCAGGCATCAGGTTCTAAAAGCATTCGAGGAAGACAATTTTTCTATCCTGCCATCTGTCTATGCGAGGTCTTCAATAAAGTCGTATGGGGCTTATCTAAAAATTCAACCATCAGTTTTAAATTCTAAGTTGGATGAATTATTTATAAAAGAAAAACCGGTTTATACATCTAATGGTGCAAATGAATTAGTTTCAATCAAAAACGAGTTGCAGGAAACATTTAAAAAATCTATTTATAAATTAAATCTGAGCAATGACAATAAAGGAAAAATTGTGAATTACCTGATTTATGCGGGAATAGTCCTGTCGCTCGTTGTACTGATTTATTTTTCTATTTTCAGCGATTCAAACAAGACGGGTATTACATATACGAATGATAAGGAGAACACGTCAAAAGAAGATTCGAGTTCGAATGAAAATCAAAGTAAGGGTTTATTGTCATTCTTCGAGAAACCTGATAGTATTTACCTCGAAGCAAGAGCTATTGACACATCATGGCTGAGAATTGATATTGACGGCAAGAAACCTGAAATTATACATATGGCACCAAACGTTACTAAGAGATGGTCTGCTGAAAAATTTTTCCTGCTGACAGTAGGTAATGTCGGCTCGATTGAGTTCAGGCGTGACGGTAATGTAATGAAACCATTCGGTACAAAAGGCAGTGTTGTCAGGAATGTTAAAATAACAAAAACTGAAGTAATCAGTTCTTCTCTGCCATGGTCGGAAGCAGATACATCAAGATTCAGGAAAAAAATAATTAAGAAAGAACAAATCGAACCTCAAATTAAAATGTTAGAGCCTTCCACCCTGGAGCCCTACAAACCTTTTGAAAATAAAAAAAAGGAACCGAAATAATCAAATACCGCTACGGATTATATCATGTACTCTAATGACGCCAACACATTTCTTGTCAGCATCAACAACAGGTAAAACGTTAATTTGGCTATCCCTCTGTTCCATTATTGATAATGCTTCATTGAGAAAAGCATCTGTACCGACAGTGACCGGGTCTTTGGTCATTACATCATCAACTTTAAGGTTTCGAATATCATCAAATTCCTGAAGCATCCTTCTTACGTCTCCATCGGTGATTATTCCAATCAGCTTTTGATTATCATCAATTACACAAATACATCCCAGCTTTTTATTTGAAATTTCAATGATGGAATCCTTAAATAAGGATTTTGATTTGATAATTGGAAGAGCCAAGCCTTTATGCATCAAATCCTTTACTTTAAGTGTCAGGTTTTTCCCAATCTGTCCCAAAGGATGATTCTTTGCAAAATCGGTGATTTTGATATTATTATGAAGCATTAAGCTGATAGCAAGTGCATCGCCTATTGCAAGAGCCGTTAATGTACTTGTTGTCGGAGTTACATTATAAGGGCAAGCTTCTTTTTCGACAGCTCCGTTAATAATAACATCCGAATTATATGCTAAAAAGGAATTGCTATTTCCAACAATAGCGATAAGTTTGACATTACGGCTTTTTAAGTAAGGTATTAGCCTGATAATATCTTCGGAAGTCCCACTTTTTGATAGTAAAATGCAGCAATCTCCATTTTCGACTAAGCCGATATCACCATGTAAAGCTTCCACAGGATGAAGGAAAAAAGATTTGAAACCAATACTGGACAAAGTAGCTGCTATTTTTTTTGCAACTAAACCGGACTTACCGACACCGGTTACAATTATTTTTTTTGATTTTGAAAGTATCCCGACAGCTTTTGCATATTCAGCCGTAATATTAGACTTTGCTAAAATTAATGAACTAATATTCAAATCGAATATTCTTGATACTTCGGCTAATAGCTCTTTTTCTGTTAGTGGCATTTTTATATAATTATAATGAAACAAAATTAGCCCGGAGGCCAGTTAAAAATTCTTCCGCCAAGCAAATGGCAATGGATGTGGAAGACGGTCTGGCCTGCATCTTTGTTGCAATTAATTACAAGCCTGTATCCATTTTCTGACACCCCTCGCTGATTTGCCAGTTTAGCGGCTGTAAGAATAACATGTCCCAAAAGTGCAGTGTCCTCCAAATTAGCATCGTTAATTGTCGGAATTTGTTTTTGGGGAACAATAAGAATATGAATGGGAGCTACCGGATTCACATCTTCGAAAGCAACAACATATTCATCTTCATAAATTATGTTTGCAGGTATTTCTCTTTTGATAATTTTAGTAAAAATTGAATCAGTCATAATCTTAATTGAATTGAATAATGATTTTATTTAATTAAAATAGCCCTCTGCCGGTTAAGCAGAGGGCTATAATTATTTACTGAAAGTTAATACGATTAACGTACAACTGTCATTTTGCCTGTTCTAACCTCATCACCGGCTACTAATCTAAATATGTAAGTGCCGGATGATACTTTGTTGCCATTGTTATCAGTTCCGTTCCAATCAACATCACCCCAACCATTAAATGATTTGTCGGCTAATGTTTTTACAACATTTCCATAAATGTCAAGAACATCGAGCTTGACATTGGTCAAAGTTGGCAGATAGAAAGCTATCTTTGTTGAATTAGTGAATGGATTCGGAGCATTTGGTTCAAGAACAAGTTCTCCATTATTATCAACTGTCAGAGTAACAACGTCTGAGTATGTTTCGCAAGATTGTGTACCATCGAGGTCAACCTGACGGAGACGATAATGATAAGTCTTGCCAAACTCAACATTGTTATCGGTATAATTATATTCCGAAACAGCATTAGTAGAACCTGCGCCCTTAATAAATCCGATTGTATTCCACTGATAATCATCACTTTCGAGAGTAACAGCTTTTTCAATATGGAAACCGTAGTTATTCTGTTCTGAAGCAGTCTCCCAGAATAGGTCAATCTTAGAACCACGGACCTGTCCTTTGAATGATGTCAAATTAACAGGAATAATAGTATCGGGACATGGTATATATTCAAGAACAGTACCATAGGTTCTTATGCCAAAGTAAGGAGCTATCATTGGAATCCATGTACCACGTGTATAAGTTGGTGTTGTTGTACCATCGGGTACTCTTCCTCTGTACTCAAGGTGGCCATAACCAGGGTTGCCGGTTGTATTCATAAACGGCTGCCAGTTAGTGCTTCCCTTAGTATTTTCATAAGCAAACACATTCAGGTTCAATAATTCACCTGTTCTTTGAGGAGTTCTGAGATTCTTATCGAGCAAGAGGAATATAGAACCGCTGCCATTCTGGAATTGTCCGTCACCCGGAGGATTTGAAGTATAAGTATCTGTAGTCCTCATAGCAACCCTCGATTTGGATGCACCCAACTCAAGTCCCGTTTCACCTTGTTGTGAAATAGCCATCCAGTAAACGCCGGCTTCAAGATATTTAGGAACAGGTAACAAATATGTAACATACTGTCCCCAGAAATCTTTACCGCCTCTGAGGTCGTCTAAACCTCTGCCTTTGGCAACTTCTGTACCATCAATCTGGTTTGAAGGTGAAGCTTCTCCATCGTAAAGAGCTATCTCAACAATTTCACTGTATTGCTGATTCAACTCACCAAAGAATGCTTTGTAACCGAAAATTGTATCAGCCTGGAATAATTGAAACTTCATAGCTATTTGGCCTGAACCGCTACCTGCTTCACGGCCTGCTTCCCATTCTCTCTTATAGTTTGGATTGCCGTCAGGATAATTTCCAACACCGCCACCCATTGAAAATCCATACATATTCAATCCACCACCGACTATCCCCTTGAAGTTTCCTTCGGGAACATCATTATTTTTATTGTCAGCAGGGTCATACTGATAGGCATCACCATAAATAACATCGAAATCAGTATATGTGGTATCGTTTAACGGCTCTAAGTCACCACCCGGATAATTAACAAATGTATTAGCCATTATTCTATACTTTCCGGGAGGTGTTTTCCTTGCGTTCCAATCCGGGAATTTAATTTCAGTCTGTTGACCGGCATGTAATGAAGACATAGGAATAGTACGGCAATAAATTGCGCTGTCATCAACTTGCGACGTGCCAATTATCTTGAAAATTCTAACTTTTACCCAGAATGAGGGCGCACTTGTTCCGGTGTTGTTGCTGACTTTTACCCTTAGTGGTAATGCAATAGCTTGTGAAGCCGGCACTACAGAGTATGGCCAAACAACTCTGACTGAATTACATTCAACGTCAACTTCTTCTTCGCCTGAAACAAGTATTCTAATGTTATCAACATAGAATGGGTCATTATCATCAGGAATACCGGGAACCATACCTAATATCTGATTATCATCTGCCCATACTTTAACTCTGAATCTGAAATTGTAAGCACCTTCTTCAGGAGCATCTATAAATCTATCGGGTATGGTCATGATGAATTTCTGATACTCGTAATCTATACCATCATCATAAACATTATTCCTAAGGCCGTGTTTTTCTCTTGTAGCGGCATTGTATGCCATTGGATAAGCCTGGTTATAATTATCTTCTTTATAACCCACTACATAACCGCCACCGCCATAAAGCCTGAGAGCGCCTGCATGGCCATCAGCCCAATTAACAGTTCCGGCACCTGCCTGTGGAAGTTCATTCCATGTTAAATCTCCGCCGTGGAGCCAGCAAATACCTTTAACTCTATCAGGACTTGATTTTGCGTACTGAACCAAAATCTCGTCTGCGGTTGCCGAACCAATACCAACTACTGCCGCCCAGTTACCGCCAACGATAACTCTCTGCTCACAACCGATTAATCCAGCATCACAGAAGCCTCTTTCCCAATCATCACGTTTTAGCGATCTCTGGATGGATATTGATAATACAGCACCTTTCTTAGAAGTCATATCAATCGGGTAAGAACGAATCTGGTCGCCATCGTCCCTCACCTGCTGTGGTGTTGGTTTTCTATCCATGAGGATTGTAGGTGATTGCATATAAGAATTCTTGTAGAAGTTTGTATCATCAGCCATTCTGGCATTATCAGCTTTAAATGCACCACGCGGCGGAAGCGGATGCTGTGAAACCTCATCTCCATTAACGACATCAGCGTTAAATGTTACCCATTTCAATACCGAAGGAATCGGTGAAGATGATCCGTCAATATCCTGTACAATATGATATTCGGTAACGTCATCTTTGAATGTAACATCATTTGGTATTCTTCTCATAACAAAGAACCTGGTACTTGCAGTATCATCAAAAGGCCATTCATCTCCAAGAGAAATGAATTGATGTAATAACGGGTCATAGTATTGCGGCTCGGCAATGATTCTAGCATGCATACGGCCAATATGATTTTCAAATAACGGATTCGGTATAAACGGAGGGAAGAAAGCTTCCACGTATCCATAAGGCGGAATACCATTTAAATTGGATGGGCCGGGGTATGGATTTAAACTTGTTGCTAAAGTGCCGAAGTTAGTTACATGAACGTATCTTATTTTAACATTTGGAACACCCATACAAAGATTATCCGGATCGGGGTCAGGGAGAGATAAGCAATTATGATTAATCGGAACCGAGCGATTGTATATAGTTCTTAAAGTCGCCTGATTATTAATCATAAATCTTGCTCTGAATTCAATATCTTGTTCCTGATAGTTAATTCCATTAGGACCCATAATATCATTTGTTAGATTTTGAAGTAAAGCGACCGGTTGCAAAGCACCTAACTGCCTGTGTCCGGCGAGCAATTCTTTATCGAGAACCTGATCGGCTGTTTTTTCGACCTGGAACAAATCGGTATATGCAGGGTCTGTTTCCGGAAGTTCTTGCCTGAGCATATATTTTATACCGATAACCCTCATTACGTTCTTCCATGTTTTAAACTTCACAGCAACCAAAGGTCCCGGAAATCCGAGGTCTTCGTAAGGATTGCGATATTTATCATAATAATAAGTAGTCTGCTCATACTCATTCGTCCATGGATAATATGGATTACCTGTGCATAAGGGAGGAACCGGAGCCGTCGGGTCTTTGGAATCAAAGCTTGAATGACGTGCAAAGCCGCGAACACCACATGTTGTATTCCATAGAAATAACCTATCAGGACGCCAGGAAATGTAAAAACCTGAGTTAAGGAGTCCTTCGAATTTTTCATAAGTAATAGTGATTGAACTATCCTTTCGGGACAAACATACCTGGGCATTTGAACCGATGTATTGGTTTGATCCGTCGGTAGGCCTATGGTTCGTGGCAATATTATAGGGACCAACAGTACCACCACCCCAAGACGGTGGCCACATTGCATAAACAGTACCTTTTAGGACAATGTTTACAAAATAAATAATCAAACTATCGCCTGATATAGATTTTTTAAAGTAAACTTTTCCCCAGTCCTCTGCTTTCATTGCACCTGAATTATATTGGGACAGATGCAAATCACCAAAGAAAGGAGTAATAACGGGAACTTTGGTATTTAAGGAATGCAAAGAACCACCGGGTTGTAGTATAGTTCCAGTGGTAGAGCCGGATTGAGATGTACCCCAATTGAACACAGCGGTATTAAATCCAAAATCATCTTCAACGGGGTCGGCAGTTCCGTCATTACCATCACAAATCGTGATACTTCTCGAGGTAACCCTGTCGGGATAGCCTGGAGGAGTTGCACCACCGGGACCAACAAACCAGTCCATACTTTGAATGTCGTAGCAATGCTGAGCACCTTGAGGAGGTGTTCTAACACCGAGTGAATTATAATAATATCTTCTATTTGTCAGGGCTATGGCACCATTTGTTGAAACATAAAAACTGTCAAAACGTACACCGTTAAAATAGAAATCAAAACCAA
Source organism: Bacteroidota bacterium (assembly GCA_021824625.1). GTDB lineage: Bacteria > Bacteroidota > Ignavibacteria > Kapaibacteriales > UBA2268 > XYC2-FULL-35-21. The sequence goes on from JAKAKE010000213.1 coordinate 22,279, forward strand.
TCGGCATAGGCCCGGCATAAGCATCATCCGTTGAATCACATTCATTCGGAACACCTGCATTATAATCGAACCATGACCCAGTAATCGGAGCTCCGCTATAGGTTTTCCAGCTTCTGAAAAAGGCATAACCATTTTCATGTGGCCAGTAACCCGGAGGCTGCAAATGGGGCCCGGGCAGGATGCGTCTCCATAAATTACTTTGGAAATTAGTATCAATTATATTCGAGACAGGCCTCCATAAGCGATAATCGTTAACAACCACGTCACGATTATCAACGAAATAATATCCTGTAGACACGGCAGGATTGGTCTTAGGATAAGGATCAGCCACCGGATTAAACGGGTATGGATAACTCGTTTGCCAAGGCCCAAAGGTGTATGGACCAGGTTCAACCAACAAACTTTTCCTAAGAATTTCATCCCCACCTGCCTGTTTGTCATCGCCTGCAGCAACAGTTATTGTTAGAAGTGCGCTGCATACGAAAACAAAAATTAGCAGTATCAAGAATTTCTTCATAAGTTTACCTCACAGAATTAATAATACAAAAACAATTTATTAAGTTTTTTTATACTTTTTTTGGTTTTCACTTTCATCATTTTATTAATATACGTGTTTTTTTTAAAGTTATAAAATAATTTTATTCAAAATTTTAGTTTCAGATTTATCTTTTAAATCTCCATACATGGTCTTTGTTTTTAAAAATCTATCCCCCAAGCTTCCCCTCATCAATAATTTCGTTATTTTTCCAATAATCTTTTGTAAACGCAAACCTTGAACTTGTATCACCAGCAGATAATTTATCTGCTTGAGTCATAATGTTTTTAATAATTTTTTACCAATTTCTGAAATTACCTGCACTAATGTTAATCCTAGCTTCATTGCGGCATATATTGACAAGTTCAGATGTCATATTTATTCAGATTTATCAAATTTTGCCGGAATTTTAATATCTTTGCCTCTTAAATATCTTTTTACCATCGGGTATTAATACAACCATACCAAACTCTACTTATTATCTTTGTTATAAATTCTTTTAATCTACATCAATACAATCTTCTAAATTAAGAAATATCACATATTTTTCCCAACAAGTTCAGATATTTTAAACTAAAAGCCCGGCATTAATCGGCTCTTTTTCGTTTTTTTCAAAACCAACATTAGTTTTCAAAGAACAGTCATTTTTGTTAATTTTTTACCAAACTTTTTTGGTTTTTGTTTTTCTCTCATTAACAAAGACACTTATAAAGCAAAAAGGTCTCAAAAAAAATGATAAATTATAAATATTAAAACTCGAAAACGGTGTTAAGAACGGGGTTAAGCATTAATATTTACATAAATTTAAGTATTAATAATATTTTTTTAAAAATTTTGATAATTTTTCAGAGCAATTCTTTATTAGTAATTTTGGGATGAAAATTAATCAGAAAAAATCAATAAAATGTTTCCTGAATTATTATATATACAAGCTATAATCATTTTTTCATTACGCTCTGTAATTTTTTTTATTGGGTTAATATTAGAACACAGAAGAAATAATCCAGATTTAAGTAATGATGAAAAATTGTTTGTATCGGTTGTTGTACCGGCAAGAAATGAAGAAAATAACATAAGGGTATGCATTGAATCAATTATGACAAATAATTACCCTAAAGATAAGTTTGAGGTAATTGTAGTTAATGACAGGTCAACCGATAAAACAGTTAATGTTCTTGAAACTTTACAGTCGCGTTTTTCAAATTTAAAAGTGCATACGATAAGCGATACAACAAAACACATGAATTTAAAAGGTAAGCCCGGTGCTTTGCAGACCGGCATAGAAGCAGCAAAAGGCGATATTATTATGATGACCGATGCGGATTGTATTGTTGGTGAGAACTGGATTGAATCAGTATCAAAGTGTTTTAATGATAAAAAAGTTGGTTTGACTGCTGCCGTTACAAATATTATTTCAAATAATATTTTTGAGATTGCCCAGGAAGTTGAATGGGTATATATGCACTCGATGGCATGTGCCGGAATCGGAATTTATCAGCCTCTTGGATGTTTTGGCAATAATTTGTCTGTACGTAGAAGTGATTTTATGGATATTGGCGGTTTTGAAAATATAAAATTTTCCGTAACAGAAGACCTTGCCTTGCAACAAGCGATATTTAATAATAAAAGAGAAGTTCGTTATCTGATTTCTAATGAATCGAGCGTTGAAACATTACCCTGCC
>JAKAKE010000222.1 GCA_021824625.1 Bacteroidota bacterium
GCCATTACTTCCTCTTTTTTTTTTGCTCCTATTCTCGTTTGATAACTATTTTTATTTTATATTGCAAATGAATTATCACACAGCCTCTGAAGATAGTGGAAAGTTACAACTCGATTCCGACTTTAGTCACTAATTATGATAAGTGGATAAATCCCATTTTGGTGGTTTCTTAAATTCCCACTACTTGAAAGTAGTGGCTATTCATAATTGCCAGACTTACATGTTTACTATGTTATAAGAATAAACGACTTGATATTATTATCCTTCATTCAGCTTTGATTGAGTAGAATTGAATTCCATGTTTATCAATTTGAGATTTTAATTCCTCATTATTAACAGTATTATAATTTAGTACATCAAAAAAGAAAGGTATATTTGTTTCTTTAAGTAATGAGTGCACTTTATTCGTAATATCAATTGTTACTCTGCTTCCTTTTAAAGCAATATCAACATCAGATGCTTCCTTATGATTATTCACAGCCCTTGAACCAAAAAACAGTGCTGATTCTATCTCATCGAACAGGGAAATTATTTTTATAATCTCGTCTAATTGCTTATCTGTCAAACCAAAATTCATTATTCGATTTTTGTTTTAAAATCATTATACATTTTCATTGCAACTGAATAAAACTGATTAACGATAAAATCAGTAGTTGAATCTAATATCTCACCTTCATAAGCATGTGAAGATTCATTTCTTTTTTCAATTGCTTCCATCCATACTGAACCATCAGAAATATATTGGGATTGAAAAGCCTGGCGGATTGTTTCTTTAGGGCTGGCAACCTCAAATCCTACATCATGGAGATAATCCTTTAAAGTTTTCCATCCGAGCTCAAAAGTAAACTCAAATGCTTTGATTAGAGCCATCTTTTCCAATTCATCCTTATTCTCTTTCTTTACAATTTTAGAGAGAGTTTTGATTGCCTTCTCATAATTGGCAAATCGTAGGACCCATCTTTTTTCGCTGCTCATATTAATAGAATTATCAAAATTTATTTTGTTATTTATTAAAAAGTCGTTATAGGATTTTAATTATATAATACAATATTTCAAAATTAATATATCTTTTCGTGAGAACCTATATCAATCAGTATAATTACTTGTTCTCCATCTATCTCATCAAGGGAGAATACAATCCTGCAATCGTAACCGCAACTGCAGGCATACAACCCTTTAAGTTTACCACTTAGTTTATGAGTTTTTAATTGATTTGTGAATGGGTCAGTGCTTAGAGATTTAATTGTGTTTTGGATTAATTCTTTTTGTTCTGCCGAGAACCGGGTATATTTTTTATATGCCCTTTCAAACTTTTTTGAAGGGATTATTCTCATTTAATCATCAATTCTTTTTATGAAGTCATCAACTGACTCCGGCATCAACTCTTTACTTTTGGCAGATTCAAGAGTTTTCATATATTCATCATAAATTTCCTGCCTCTCTTTTTCGATGAGCCGCTTCTCAACAATGCTTACCAGCTCTTTTTGCTCTTCGGGAGCAAGCTGTTCGATTGTGTCAAGTGCTGTATCTAAAGTCATATATATCTCCTGAATAATTTTGCAAATATAATAAACGAAAATAAGGATATTTATTTTATTTTTTACCTCATCTCCCCTCTTCTCCGAAGGAGAAGGGGGGGGAAGCAAGAACAGGACTTAATTTCCAAAGTCCCTCTCCTTCGTCATCCTGAGCTTGTAAAAGGTTGGATTTAGGGTGAGGTTTTTATCACCTGCACACAATAAACTTTTCATAATATATTTGATTATCTTTTGTTTCAACTTCAATCATAAATATTCCATTGCTCAATGCTGATACATCCAGCATTGCCTCGCTGTCTTTCAATGTATATTGAATGTTAAACTTTATTCCAATTGCAGATATTACTCTAATTTCTTTGATATTAATATTTTCAATTTCCCTGACAATTAGGAATCTATCGGATGGATTCGGATATACAATTAAGTTTTGATTAGTGACTTCATCTTGTACTGATGAAGGTGTGCCGTTGATTTTTATGTCATCAATATACCAGCCGTCATCCTCCCTGAATGAGTTGGACTTCAACCTGAACCTGAAAATTGCAGTATCGGCATGGTCTTTTGATAAATCGAATTTTTCGTATTTCCAGTCCTGGTTATTTAATACCTTGTCGTTCCATGCGGGATAATCAGTCTGATTGTATTTTGCAAGTGATGACCAGTTTGTGCCATCATCAAATGAGACCTCGATGAATGCAGTGTCGCTCTTGTGAACAATGGCGGCATGCCAGAACTCGATTACAAGATTGCCAAGCGAATCCGATGATGTAGGATATAAATCGAGTGTGTAATTCTGCTTCGATAAGTAATTACCAACAGGCGATTCAGTAAATGAATTCGGAGAGCTATGGTAAAATGAAAAATTAACTCCCCAGCCTCCGATATTTCTGTATCTTCCGAAAACTCCATCAAAGTTTTCAGTTAATTTATTTTCTATTACACCTGTAAAGACATTCATCTCATTGCTTGGCCGGCTCTCATTCGGTGGATTGCCTGAATCGAGTGCCTTCACAAAATAATTATAATAACCTTTTTCTGCAGGTATATCATTTATTTGAACAGTCCTACCTGTATCTGTTGTGCTAAAACTTATTTCTTTTATAAATGCACTATCTCTGTAAAGAGCAACATTTGATAAATTCACAAGTGGAACAACATTGTCTTCCCTGAATGATGGAAGTTTTACATCAAGAGTTACATCATTTGTCTGACTACCCTTGATTGAAATTATTTCAGGAGGAGAAGGAAGTCTCGAACCTCCTGCGAAAGCTCCTGCACTGCGGCTCAGGCTTGAATCCTGCTCCGATACAACAATGATTGAATAATCATACTTTTGATATGGAGTCAGATTATTATCCTGATATGTCAAATTCTGAGAAGAAACTTCATTAAGAAAAATCCCGTCTCTGAATAAAACAATATGATAATCCTGTGGATTCATCTGTTGTCCGAATGCACGTTGAGCCGGGTACTGCCATGCAAGAGTTAGTTCCTGTGGCTTTTCAGGTATGATTGTAACCTTAAAACTATCTACAGGAGCAGGCATCTGTGTATTGATTAATGCAGTGTAAACATCACTGTCGAACAGGTTAGATTCAGCCGCTCTCATATCCACCCATGAAGGATAAATCTTATTATGATAAAAAGCAATGCCGCTGTAATCACCCGCGAATGAATTTCCCTGGAAGGGATTTTTGCGGAGGTCACCGGCAAAGTCAGAAGCTCTTCTGTCAATCCATGTCTCGCCTCCATCGCTTGAATAGCTGACATAACATTCGACGTTGATATTTTCCGGGTCGTTCCTGCTGTCGAGATACATAACCGCCAAATCACCATTCTTAGGGTCGAGTGCCAGCCAATGCCAGAACTGGTCGTTTGTCGTGTCGGAGTGAACAATTTTAGAATTAGACCAAGTATCACCGTCATCAGTAGATTTAGAAAAATATACATTCGGAGGATTATCTGCAGACCAGCAAAGGTATATTGTACCTCTTCCGGGTCCATTAGTTGTGTCACAGGTTATTGAAGGATAAGCTTCGGCACGAACTTTCCCTTTAACAGTATGCCTGTATTCGGGTATTGTATCAACAGATGATATGTCTTTTGTTTGACCGAATATGTTATAATTTTTAATAATTCGAGGTTCTGAAAATGTCCCTCCTCCATCAATTGATTTTGCAAACCCGACACCATGAGCAATGCCGTGGTTCCATACAACATAAACCTCTCCGTTCGGCCCTGTAACACAAATAGGAAAGCTTTGTCCAAATGTAGTATCTTCGGAACTGCCTGTCACTCTACTGCTGACGTTCACAGGCACAGACCATGTGCTTCCCTTGTCAGTGGATTTTGAAATCACAATCTGTGTCGAAGAATCTCTCAGTACAACCCTTTTCCATGGGATATACAGATTTTTGTAATAAAGAGATGAAGGAGAATTGTCAACGGAGATATAATATTTATCTTCAAAATTTGAGTCGGGTGTCTGGGGTCCCATGTGTATTATTACAGGGATATGTGCTGTCCAGGTGTTCCCTTCGTCTGTTGTTCGGGCAATGAACACTCCGTTTTCACCAAAAAACAAATTAGTGGTTTTATCAATTATTCCGAAACCACCATACACAAGATAACCAACTCCATCCGGGTCGAATGCCACAGACGGGTCATTAGATGAACGCCAGCCCGGGTAAGGTCTGCCAAGATTCTTGTTAATCCAGCTTTGCCCGCCGTTAGTTGAGACATATACCCATGTCGAAGATTCATCCCGGTAATCAACAGCAGATGATATAAGGTTTAATGGATTTTTCGAATTAACAGCAATCGAAGATTCATTCTGCATTTTGTACTGGTCGGATTCAGGCTCTGTCATATTGACGTTAAGGAAAACCGGCAGTGATGACTTTCCTGCCAAAGGTATTTCAATGTCCTGCTTTTTGAATTGCATTGGAGTAGGATGAGCCTGTTCCATTAATCTCCCATAAGAGTGAGAAGCCTTAACTTTGTCCGATTGAATATTTTTATCAGATGCAAAAACTGTATTGAGATAAAAACTTGATGCGATAACAAAAAAAGTAAATATTGCTTTCACGTTCGTTCCTGTGAAAATATTATATAAAATAATTAAATGTTTAAACAATTAAAATATAATTTTTTTTTTATATTTACATGGATTATTTAATACGGTTTTTATTTTATTATTTGGTAAAATCGTTGTTATTTTGATATAAACTTTTTATCATTCTGTGCCGAGCGAAGAATCTCAGCCAGTTTCAAGAACTGATAATTTAGATTCTTCACTTCGTTCAGAATAACATTCTAACTAAATTATAAATGGAAAATTTCTTTTTATTTTATTTGGACAATTTAATTATTATATTAGCATTAGTATTTAATTTTGATTTTAACAGATGATTTTAATCGAGAACATATTGCTTGAAGAAGAAATAACCGAAACTTCATTCTCCTGCGACCTGAACAAGTGCAAAGGGGCATGCTGCACATTTCCCGGCAAGTATGGGGCTCCGCTGAAGGATGATGAAATCAATATGCTCTATGATAATTTTGATAATGCAAAACAATTCCTTTCAAAGAAATCCCTTGATTATATTGACAAACACGGATTTTATGAAGGAAGCAAAGAAAATTATTCAACGATGTGCATAGATAAAAAAGACTGCGTTTTTGTTTACTATGAAAATTCAGTTGCTAAGTGTGCAATAGAGAAGGCTTATAATCTGGGTTTGAGCAGTTTCAGGAAACCTATATCCTGCCACCTTTTTCCGATTAGAGTATCCAGTTCCGGCAGGAATTATCTTTACTTCCAGAACATACCCGAATGTAAGCCTGCCCTGAAAAAAGGCAGGAGCGAAAAAGTTGAGCTTGTCAATTTTAGCAAGGATGCTCTCATAAGGGCTTATGGCGAAAAATGGTACAATTGTATATCTAAATATGTAAATGAGGACGGCAAGCACAAGAGTTTATCATTCATGTATGGAGCTGTGAATGAAACTGTCGCTTGATTTACGGACATCATTAACCCAGACGCTGACTCCCCAGCAGATTCAATATCTCAAGCTGTTGCAACTTCCGGTGATTCAGCTTGAACAGGCAGTCAGACAGGAAATCGAACAGAATCCCATGCTGGATGAATTAGCTCCTGACGAAGGTGTTAACCCGACAGCCGCAGATGAGTACGAACCCGGGGATTATGCCGAATTTTCATCTAAGGAAATCCCCAAAGCAGAGATAGACACTTATGAAGAAAGCCAGGTTGAAACACCCTCATCAAAAGTGGATGACCAGGGAGACCCATTTGAATTTTACAGGCTTCTCTGGCAGGATGACACTATTAATATGAAGCGAAGCAGGACTCATCATGATTCCGAAGATGAAGACCCCGAGTACTTTCAGCAAAGAGATACTTTATCTCTTGCCGAAGAACTTATTCAGCAAATCAGGCTTCTTTCGTTAAGCAATGAAGAATATATTTTAGGTGAGCAGATAATCGGTAATGTTGACAACGATGGTTATCTGAGACGTGATTTAATCGAGATTGTTGACGAAACAAATGGAATTATAAATAATCTGAATTTACAGGTTCAAATCAGGCATGTGGAGGAAAGCCGCAAGGTCAATTCTCCTGTAACTGATAACCCTTCACGTGCTTATGCTGTATCTTCGGAAGCTTATGTACTGGCTAAAAATATTAATATCTCTGAAATTGATGAAAACGGCGAAATTATAGAATATACCGAAGAAGAAGACGCAGAAGCACCTGAGTTGATAAAAAATGTTACAATCGAACAAGCTGAAAAAATTCTTCTGCAAATCCAAAAGCTTGACCCTCCGGGATTTGGTTCACGCTCTGTTCAGGAGTGCCTGATTGCACAGGCGAAGGCAATACCAAAGCCAAATGCCGCTCAAAAGCTTGCCTTAGAGATTCTGCAGAATGCTTATGAGTCATTCACCATGAAGCATTACCAGGCTATGTTGAAGCAGTTTCAGGTTACCGAAGATTATCTCCGTGAAGCTATTGATTTTATTCGCAAGCTTAATCCTAAACCGGGGGGACTTGACACACAAAGTACGATGAACACTATAATCCCCGACTTTACTATTGAAAGGGATGAAGAAACGGACGAGCTTCTCATAAACGTTAATGACAGCAGAATTCCCATACTGAAGCTGAACAAAGCTTATGAACTCTTAAAGAAAGATGCTCACTACAAAGCATTCAACAAAGAGACTAAGGAATGGATACGGAATAAATTCGAAGATGCTAAGTTCCTTATACAGGCAATCCGCCAGAGAAAAAGCACAATGGTTAAAGTCATGACAGCCATTGCAGGTTTGCAGAGAGATTTTTTTGAGCATGGGCCCTCGAGCCTGAAGCCGCTCATTTACAAAAACGTTGCCGACGACACAGGACTCGACATCTCTACCGTGTGCAGGATAGTCAACGGGAAATATGTTCAGACAGAATATGGCACACACGAATTAAAATTCTTCTTCAGCGAATCCCTGCCGAGCGAGGACGGGGAGGATGTTTCTACCCGCGTAATCAAGCAGGTTCTCAAAGATATTATTGATGCCGAGCCAAAAGACAAACCTTACAGCGATGATAAGATTGGTAATGAACTCAAGAAAAAGGGATATAACGTAGCCAGACGCACTGTCGCAAAATATAGAGAACAACTGAAAATACCCGTTGCCCGCCTAAGGAAAGAACTGTGATATTTCCTGAAATAATTGAAAATAAATATACTATGAACACGATTATATATGAAATAATAAATTAATTTAACTGAATGAAAAACGGAAATCCATATAAGGAAGCAATGCGTTATATAGAGAACGCAAGAGAATCACTAAAACGTGCTGGTAAAAAAGACAGAAATTACCTGGATGTTAAGTATGTCCATACTGCATGTGGCACAGCGTATATAGGTGTACTGAAAGCATTAAATTTGTTATTCGACATAAAAAGTGTTCCAAAGAAAAAAGGCAGGAAATCTATTGAGTACTATCAGGAACATCTTTCAAAAATTGATAAAAGACTTTTAAATTATTTAAATAATACTTATAACTTACTGCATATATCCGGGTATTATGATGGTAATACAGAAACAAAAGCAATCGAAGCAGGCTTCGAAAATGCAATATTAATTATCAATGCCCTTAAGCCTTACTCGAAAAACGGAAAAAAATAAAATTTAATGAAACTTTAAGAGCAACTTAAAATTAACTTCATTTTTAATTTCTGAATTTTATTTATAATTTAATTCCTGAATTATTCAATAGGAGCTAATATGAAAATTTTATATTCTCTGATTTTATTCTTTGTGCCATATTTTGCTTTAGCACAGCATACTTTTTCAATTGTTGCTATAGATACAGTAACAAAAGAAATCGGTAGTGCAGGAGCAACATGCCTAAGTGGAATAAAGAATCCTCCCGGTGCAAAAATGATTAGCGATATTATTCCCGGCAGGGGAGCCATTCATACACAAGCATGGTATCGTGAAACTAACCAATTAATTGCTCGAAGTCGAATGTTAGCCGGTGATTCACCTCAACAGATAATAGTATGGCTCCTTGACCATGACGAACAATTAACACCTGAAAAAAGGCAATACGGAATCGTTGACCTTGACAGTACGGGCAGTCCCAGAGCAGCAGGATTTACAGGAGAATTATGCGATAGTTTCAAAAATCATATATCTGAAAGAAATTACTCGATTCAGGGAAATATTTTGCTCGGACAACAGATTTTAGATTCGATGAAATCAAGATTTCTCGCAACACAAGGCACACTTGCCGATAAGCTGATGGCGGCGCTTCAGGGTGCAAAGGTTATAGGTGCAGACACCAGATGCTTTCAATACAATACAAGCACACTTTCGGCATTTATACGTGTTGCAAAGTGGAATAACAGGGAAGATTCACTTTACCTTGACCTGAATGTTCCTGCTCTGCCTTATGGCTATGACCCGATAGATTCGCTTCAGATACTTTATGATGAATTTATATCCACAGGTATAGATGAATATGATATAATCGAGCAAAATTCCGAATATACTTTACAAATAAATTCTGAAAAGATATTAGTCGTACAATCATCGGAATCTATTAAAGGAAAAATTGTTGTGATATATAATATTCTCGGAAATATAGTCTGGCAGGGTGAAATGAATAGCAATACTTTGCAAGTTGATTTGTCCTTATTTTCAAAAGGGATTCATTTTGTGAAGGTTGGTAATACTATTGGAAAGTTTGTGATTATATAAATTTTATTATAAATGGATAAAAGCATTGATAAAATATTAAAAGAATTTGTTGAAAAAGCAAATGAATTTATTGCTTCGGACGAAATTATACTTTATGGCTCTTATGCAAAAGGTACAGAGCATGAAAATTCAGATATTGATGTTGCAGTTATCGTTAATGATTTCAGTGGCGATTATCTCAATGATTCAGCTATGCTGTTTAATATCGTATCAAAAATTGATTATCGTATTGAACCTGTACTTCTTGTGAGAACACATGACAAGCCCGGTTTTATTGACCATATTAAAAGTTATGGTAAAAAATTATATTCAAGGAATTGAATTGTTCTCCATCATTCTAATTTGAATTTCAAAAATGAAAAAAACAATGTTTAATGAATTAATTGTAAGTATTCGGGAAGGCGGCAGAATTTATCGAAATGAAATTAAACCTTCAAGAGAATTTCATCTTTCAAATAATCAAATCAGAGATATCAGATTAAAAGTTAATCTATCACAAGAGAAGTTTGCCGAACTAATCGGTATAAGTGTTGCAACTTTGAAAAACTGGGAGCAGGGACGAAGAAAGCCGTCAGGTCCGGCTAATATACTTCTTCAGATTGTCGAGAAAAATCCTGCGATTTTATTCAGGAGTTAATTTTAGTTTAATTTGTACTGTTCTTTAAATATCTATGTACTATTCCCTCAAGTTTTAAAATGCAGGTATCCATTGTATTGACAAATTCTTTGCATCCTTCTTCGTTCATTCTGCGTTGAACTCTGTCCCTTGTAACGCTCTTGACTGCCTGCATCATTTTTATAACCTCTTCAATACTTGCATTGCTTAATTCTCTCTCGAAATCCGCAACCGTCATCTCGCTTATATTTACCATCATAATCAATTAAAATAAATTGGTGAAATCACTATTATAAGATAAGAAACAAATGAATAAATGTCAATGCCTATTTAGCTAAAATTAAAATGAAAACAAAAAAAATCAATAATTTCTTATTTGAATCGTTAAAAATAATGATTAAAAATATTTTTTATAAAAAATCCGGGTAAAATAATAACGAATAATTCATCCTACTAATTAAACATTATAAAAAAATAATCGCCGTAATAAATAATTATTTCACATTAATTAAACGGGGTGAAAAATGAAAAGATTAACAAAAAATCTCGCTGCTCTTTTTATCTGTTTTTTAGTATTTACAAACCTCCAAATCTATGCACAGCTCAAGAGTCCCAACAACCAGGCTGATTATATTATTATCTATCATCCTGATTTTCAGAATGAACTTACCGATTTTATCCAATGGAGACAAAGTAAGGGCCTGACAGTTTTTCCGGTGAATGTTAATGATGTTTACGATGAATTTAACGACACTGCTTCGCAACAGGAATCAATCAGGGATTTTATTAGTTATACTTTAAATAACTGGCAAGACCCAAAACCTCAGTACCTGCTTCTGGTGGGCAGTATATTACACATACCATCATATAGGATAGAATCAGATTTAAACTTTCCACCTTTGAACGAAGATTCGGTTTCCATTGATGAATATTTTGTTACAGACAAATATGACAGTGATGGACTTATGGATATGTGTATAGGCAGATTTCCTGCGCGAACAATTGAAGATTTGAATAATATGTTTAATAAAACAATTCAATTTGAAGACCATTTTAATGAGATTGAATATAAATATGATTTTCTTGCACTGGCTGATAGTTCAGACCAAGGAATATTTAATTATTCTATTGAGAATCTGATAAATAAATCACTACCGAAAAATTATAATATTAAAAGAATATATTTCCAGGATACTTCACAGTATAAGAGTACAAAAGAAGACTTTTTTTCAGCTTTATACGACGGAACTGCAATAATGTGTTTTTATGGTCATGGGAACCCGAATGTATGGATAAAGCCTGGAATATTTACAATTAATGATTTTGATTCTTTAAAATTATCAAATAAACCATTCTTTCATAGTTCGGCTACAAGTTCACAAGCATTCGATAATCCAGAAAAAAAGTGTATAATTGAAACATTAATAACTTACAACAATGGCGGTGCTGTAGCTACATTAGCTCCAACAGGTTTAACATATGTCGGTATTATAGAAAGATTCAATGAAGGATTTTATAAAACTATTGTAAACGATAAAAATTTAACAATAGGCAAAGCTATTATGGAAACAAAGAAGAATTCATTTTATTCTAATAGTAATGATTTAAAAAGGTATTCATTACTCGGAGACCCTGCATTGAAATTCCCCGAAAAACTGATTGCCGGTTTGAAAGATATTCAAATTCCCTCATCAGCTTTTAATATGAGTGCATTTCCCAATCCGTTTCTAAACAAATTGAACATATCATTTAGTCTATCAGTTGATAATGATGTTGAATTATTAGTTTATGATATTAAAGGTAAATTAATTTCAAAGAAAAGTTTTTCAAAATTGGAAGCGGGATTACATAATGTCGAATTTAATTTTGATGCCATAAGTTCAGGTGAATATAATTGTGTGTTAAAAATCGGAAACGAAATTGAAATTAAAAAAATCGTTTGTGTTAAATAGAATTTTAAAACTGCAAATAGTCGAACCGGTACTTAGCCATTAGACAGGCTCAGGGTGACAGTCTCTGCAACCTTTGTGATTACTTCGCGACTTTGCGTGAAATAAATTTGCATTGATGAAGATTCATGCTATGGATTCTGAAATAAATTCAGAATGACTTTAAACCTTTTTCCTGACTTCCGCACTTTTTAAAAAAGACTGAAAAAAACGCTTGAAACCCGCATAAATACTATATTTGAATTTTTGTGTTGGGTGTCCCAGAGGAGATTTATAATGTTTATTCGAAAAAAGAAAAACAAAAGCGGAGTAATCAGTGTACAAATAATCGAGAAAAAATCAGGAAAATACAAATATATAAAGACCATCGGCAGTTCATCCGACAAAGAAATAATTGATTCCTTATATAAGGAAGGAAAAGAATGGATAGAAAAACGAGGAGGTCAAACTGAAATTGATTTTTTAGATGATAGGAAACAAACTGCAAAGTTCATAAGTAATATACAGGAGATAAATGTCGTTGGAACAGAATTATTATTAGGCAGGGTGTTTAAAGAGATTGGCTTTGATAAAGTACAAGAGTCTATGTTCAAGCATTTATACTTGAAAAAATTGTTCGATTTGTGACAATTATTTGGGTGTCCCAGTGCGGAAGTCAGGAGGGTGACAGTCTCTGCGACCTTTGTGATTACTTCGCGACTTTGCGTGAAATAAATTTGCATTGATGAAGATTCATGCTATGGATTCTGAAATAAATTCAGAATGACTTTAAACCTTTTTAAACAAAATAATTTTAATATTCAAAAAGACTATTGTACTAACAATTATTTGAAAGTTAGCAACTAAAAAACTAAATTGGTATCGGAAAAAATTTAAAATTGATTGAATCGAATGAAACGAAGAGAATTTATTAAATCGGGAACAGTCTCGGCAATCGCCACCGGTGCGGCGTTGAAGGCAGGGGATTACAGCCGTCCGTTTGCTGTTGGAACAAAAGATTTAAGCAAATTAAATATAAATAGAATAAAGATGTGAATGTGGTATATGCCATTCTGAACGAAGTGAAGAATCTCAGGTTTTAATACATAAATAGTCAGAGATTCCTAGTTTCACTCAGAATGACAGAATATATATAATTTTAATAAGGTTGAGACCTTTTGATGAAACTTGAGCATTTGAAAATAATCCGTGTTGTTCTTTCAATCATCTTTTTTGTTGCGACAACAATCGTATTCATTGACCTGGCTGGCTTTATTCCCTACTCAGTCATTGATTCCGTTTTATACATGCAATTTGTACCTTCGTTGATTTATTTTATTTACTTACCTGCAATCGCAGGTGCAGGATTTATTTTTATTCTTATACTCACAGCTTTATTCGGCAGGGTATATTGTTCCACAGTTTGTCCTATAGGTACATTTCAGGATGCTTTTTCATTCATCACAAAGAAAATCAAAAGAAAGAAAAAGTACGAATATAAAAAGCCGCATGACATTCTGAGATACTCAATACTCGTTCTGACAGCGATTTTTATGGCTGCCGGAAGCCTTACACTCGTTAACCTGCTTGACCCATACAGTAATTTCGGCAGGATAATTACAGATATGATTCGACCTGTTTATGTAATCCTGAATAATGAAATTGCAAAAGCATGGGAAGGCAATCCCGTGTTTTATTTTTATTATTTCGATTTCAATACAGTGAAAATCGGCATTCTTGCTTTTTCGATTGTTTATCTACTTGCAATAATTATTTTATCTGTGCTGAAAGGAAGATTGTTCTGTAATACATTTTGCCCGGTCGGGACTTTGCTGAGCCTTGTTTCAAAATATTCGTTATTTCAGATTACATTCGATAAAGAAAAATGCACGGCTTGTGGTTTATGCGGAAATGTATGCAAGGCTGAATGTATAAACTCACCCGAAATGGCGATAGATTTCGATAGATGCGTGGGATGTTACAACTGCCTGAGAGTCTGCCCTGAATCGGGATTTGAGTATAAAATACCGTTCCGAACTTTGTCCGGAATCCATAAAAAACATCCTAATAATTGGATTCTGAACCAAGTTCAGAATGACAAGGAAAAAGGTATATGGATGCTGAAACAAGTTCAGCATGAGAAAGAAAAGAGTAAGTGGATGCTGAACCAAGTTCAGAATGACAACTCCAAAAATGTTAAATCAAAAAGAAATTTCATTATTATTTCCGGTGCAATATTACTTGGTGTTTTTGGATTCATCAAAG
Organism: Bacteroidota bacterium; assembly: GCA_021824625.1. GTDB lineage: Bacteria > Bacteroidota > Ignavibacteria > Kapaibacteriales > UBA2268 > XYC2-FULL-35-21. The sequence continues at coordinate 13,634 of JAKAKE010000222.1, forward strand.
CCCAGGCTCCTAAACCAAAGAAAGAGACAAAGATTCCTGAAAAAAGAAAATTCCCGATTATACCTCCGGGTGCAGGCAGCATTAGAGAATACAAAGCGAAATGCACAGGCTGTCACCTGTGCATCAGTGCCTGTCCTTCACAGGTGATTCAGCCATCGCTATTTGCATTCGGATTATCTGGAACTCAACAACCCGTTATGGATTATTCGACCGGATTCTGCAATTTCAACTGCATAATTTGCACTGAGGAATGTCCTTCAGGTGCTTTGCTTCCTGTATCCAAGGAAAAAAAGAAGACACTCCAGCTTGGAAAAACAACTTTCATCAAAGACAACTGCATAGTCGTAACTGAAAAAACCGAATGTGGTGCATGTTCGGAACATTGCCCTACAAAGGCAGTACAGTTGGTCCCTTACGGCAAACTATTAATTCCAGAGGTAAACAATGAAATTTGCGTTGGGTGTGGAGCTTGTGAATGGGCATGTCCCACAAAGCCTTTCAAGGCGATTTATGTTCAGGGAAATACCGTACACCTGATAGCAAAGAAACCAAAAACTGAGAAGTTGAAAGAAAAAGTGCAGGAAGATTTTCCTTTTTAAATAAATCTTTTGAAATTTTAGGAAATGATGTATATTTACGTCGCTTTTCCAAACAATAGAGAGACATTATGAAAACAAAATTATTTGTATGTGTTAGCTTATTCTTTTTTATATCTTTCACAAATCTGATTTGCATTGATTACTACGTCTCTCCTTCTGGAGATGACAATAATACCGGTACTGAAGCTCTGCCATTCAAGACAATTCAAAAGGGTGCTGATAAAGCAGAAGGCGGTGAAATAGTTTTTATTAGAGCGGGTGTTTATAATGAGCATGTTATACTTAAAAATAATAGCAACCTTATTAAGGATATAAGGAATTATCCCGGTGAAACACCTACAATTGATGGTACAGGATTTGATTTGAGGTGGGGTGGTGTAATAGAGATGATAGGACAATCTTTTCTCGATATTCATGGAATAAGGATAATTAACTCATCGGGTGCAGGTATTTATGTTGATAGTGCGACAGGGATTAATATTGATAGTTGTTATACCTATAACACAGTAAGTTCCGGTATAGGTGTCTGGAATAGTGAAGGAATACGGATATCACATAACGAAGTAGAACTTGCCTGTAATGACGGGGGCCAGGAGTGTATCACAGTATCAGGTACAAATGGTTTTTTCATCAATAATAATTATGTTCATGACGGAGGTCCGGGTACCAACGGAGGCGAGGGAATTGATACTAAGGGAGGTTCAACAAATGGAGAAATATCAGGAAATATCGTTATAAACCTTCAGAGACTTGGAGTTTATGTTGACTCATGGGATAGATGGACTTTTAACATTAAAGTATTTAATAATTTAATACATGTCTGCCCCAACGGAATTGTTCTTGCCGCAGAAAACGGAGGACTGCTCGAGAACATACAGGTTTTTAATAATATCTTATACAATAATACCTTCAATGGAATTTATATTGCTAACCATGGCGAGCCCGGAGCTAAACATCCGATGAATGACATAAAAATAATCAACAATATCAGCTTTAAAAATGGAGTAACCTGGGGAGGCGGAATACTGAATAATAATCCCGAAGCTACAAATGTTGTAATCAGGAATAACATCTGTTCACAGAATCTTTCATTTCAGATAGCACTCGAAAGCATTCCTGCTCAGAATGTAACGATAGACCACAATCTGATTGACGGATTCCGTGATTATGGAGATGAAGTTAGGGGAACTGATTTTGTGGAAGCTGACCCTCTCTTTGTGGACACTGCTGCAAAGAATTTCAGATTATTAGTTAATTCACCTGCTATTGACGCAGGCTCTCCGACTGACGCTCCAACAGTTGATTTTGACAATAAACCTCGTCCCAATGGAAGTGGTTTTGACATTGGTGCTTTCGAATACGACTATTTTGTTGGTTTTGATGATGAAATTAATATAAATAATATTTTAAATATAAAAATCTCTCCAAATCCCTTTAGCGATTTTTGTGTTATCAAATCAGATAATTTTTCAGACATCGAAATATTCGACTCATTCGGAAGAAGCATCGCAAGAGCTAAGGGAGAGCTTGTCTGGAAACCTGACGGAAAATTCTCGGATGGTGTTTATTATTATACCATACGTGCAGGAAGCATAATAAAAAGCGGAAAAATAATTTTATTGAGATAAAAATTGTTTTCATATTTGAAAGGATAACAATGAAATCGTTAACCCTTTTTATTAGTATCATGCTAATTCTATTTTCAAACACATTAGCAGGTCAACCGACAAAATTCCAGAAATGGCAGCAACCGGGCTTTTTCAAGGGATTCACTATGAGCGTCTGGGATATTAAAGATATGCGGGAGGTAAACCAGGAGGATTTTGACAGTCTGAAAGCTATCGGAGCAACGCTTGTTGTAATAGAAACACAAGGGAGTATGGATGATAAACCTCCATACGGACCAAATATTTATTACCAGGAGGGAGATTATATAGTGCTTCATATAGAGATGCTCGACAGGATGGTCGGCTTTGCAAGAAATGCAGGGCTGATGTATGTTATTGCCGTAAGGGATGGTCCGGGGAGAATTGATGTCAGTGAACAGGGGAATTCTACCGTTTGGACAAATCCTGCGGAACAGCAACTTTACGGACAAATGCTGAAAGAGATGGCTGCAAGGTATTTGCCGGACACCTTGTTTGTAGGTATGGTTATGACTGTTGAACCGAATCCTTTCGGAGAATTATGGGAGCCGCCAATTGCAGTTTTGGATAGTGCCCTTCAGGCAAACAATATTGATCTAAATGTAATTCAATCAATCTGGATTGATTCAATCAGAACAATAAACCAGGATTTGCCATTGATTGCCGGTGGTAATCATGCAAGCCATCCGGAATATTTTTCTTTAATGGGAAAACAGGCTGACAATAATATTGTTTATACCACACATCTTTATAATCCTGCGAATTACAGCCATGCATCAGACCCTTATTCCCTAACTTATCCGGGTGATTATTGGTGCGTAAGACTTGATGCTCAGAGTTATTTTGATAAAACTTTTTTGAAAGATGAGTTATATAAACCAGTGAGTGATTTTCAGACGACATATAATGTTCCAATTCTTGTCGGTGAATTTGGAATTATGGTGCCTCAAAACGGAGGTGAAACGTATTTGAGAGACATTGCATCAATTGCCTGCGAACAAGGATGGCATTATGCTATTTGGGGATTCAACAATGGACCTGAATTTAATTATAAAGATTTGGACTCAATGTACGGAACAAACTACTGGGGACTTGTAAAAAGTCTGATGGATTGCAATTTTACATCAATTAATGATTTATCATCAGAACAAGAAAAAATTGAGATTCGCCCTAATCCTTTCAGTGAATTTTGTGTTATTAAAACTGATGCTTTTGCAGATATTGAAATATTCGATTCGTTCGGAAGAAGTATAGTTAAAGCAAAAGGTCAGATAGTTTGGGAACCTGATTTTTATTTGTCGGAAGGTGTTTATTTTGTTTCTGTAAGATTCAACAATAAAACAATCACAAAACCACTCATTTTTCTCAAATGAATTTAATATTCGGTTGAAAAATGAAAGTTCTGAGAGTAAAAAATATAAATGATTGCTTCGAAAGCACAAATGTTAGAGATGCAATTATAGATGCACCTATCAGCAGGAATTTTATTGACTACCTGGGCAAAATGGGAAAGTTGATTTACGAAACCTCACTCGAAAAGCCGTATTTCAAGGTCATTGTAAGGTCTAAATACACAATCAAAGGCTCACAGGGCAATAAGACAATCCGCATGATGTTTCCTGAAAATGCCGGCGATAAATATGTTGCTGAGATTGTTGATTACATCAATGAATACACCAAGAATTGATAATTATGAATTCTGAAATTTATCGGGCAGCGATTAAATATCAGCAGCATAATTTGTAACAACACTCACAATTTTCCCGCAGGGAATAAATGTTTAATTCAACGAATATGTATGTCATTCCGCACCTGATGCGTAATCTACTTTGACCATTTTCACAAAGAGCCTGCTCCGAGAGATGCAAACGGGGATTGGGGTGATGTTATTGTTATTCATAATAAATTTCATTAAATCCACTCATTTTAGTAATTTAACAGTTCTAATAATTTTTTCTTTTTAAAAAGTAATTTATGTCAGTAAGAGTTAGGTTTGCACCGTCGCCGACGGGATTTCTTCATGTTGGAGGCTTGAGAACAGCCCTCTATAATTATTTGTTTGCACGGCACCACAATGGCACTTTTGTTCTTCGCATAGAAGACACAGACAGAACACGTTTGGTTGAGAATGCAGTTGAAAATCTCATCAAATCACTTCATTGGGCAGGAATTGATTATGACGAAGGTCCCGGAAGGGGGGGGGAATATGGCCCTTATATACAATCCGAGAGACTTTATATTTACACAGAATATGCTGTTCAACTTCACCAAAGAGGTGCAGCATATTATGCCTTCGACACACCTGAAGAAATTGATGAAATGAGAAAACGAAATCCCGCTGAATCTTTTACGAAGTATGACAGAATGTTAATGAAAAATGAACTTACTCTTAGCAATGTAGAAGTAATGAAGCTGATTGAAGCAGGTAAAACTTTCGTACTGAGACTCAAGGTACCAGACAGCACAACAATTGTATTTGACGATTTGATAAGAGGTAAAGTAGAAGTCACCGCTAATGAAATAGACGACCAGGTATTGATGAAGTCGGATGGATTTCCTACATATCATTTTGCGAATGTCGTTGATGACCATTTAATGAAAATTACACATGTAATCAGAGGCGAGGAGTGGCTTCCCTCGACACCAAAGCATGTAATTCTCTATGACGCTTTCGGCTGGGATAAACCATTGTTTGCACATTTGCCTTTGCTTTTGAATCCCGATAAAACCAAGCTAAGCAAAAGGCAGGGCAGCGCAGCAGTAGAGGATTTTGCATCCGAAGGGTATTTCAGCGATGCATTTGTCAATTTCATTGCACTTTTAGGATGGAATCCCAGTGCCGACCGTGAGATATATTCTATTGATGAATTGATTGAATCATTCGACATTGAAAAAGTTAACAAGGGAGGTGCCGTATTCGACAGGGCAAAGCTCGAATGGATTAATTTTCAGTATCTTAAACAAAAGCCTGTTTCTGAATTGACCGATATACTCGCTCCTATCCTCGAAGCAAAAGATATTTCAGGTTTTAATACAGAATATATTGAAAAGGTAATTGATTTATTCAGGGAAAGGATTAAGCTTGTTAAGGATATTCCTGAGATTGCGGGCTATATGTTCGTACCTCCGCAGGAATATGAACCAGATTATATGGAAAAATACTGGAAAGCCAATACAATAGAAATTCTGAAACCACTTCTTGTTCAGTACAAAGCAACTGATGACTTCAGCCATTCTGCATTATATGAATTAACAAAGTCATACATAGAAGGATTGGGAATGAAGCTGAAAGAAATAATACATCCCATCCGTCTTATGCTCACAGGCAAGTCTGCAGGTGCCGGTATGTTCGAAACAATGGAGGTGCTTGGAAAGGATGAATGTATTAAACGAATCGAAGAATTTATTCAGAAAAAGGAATTAGAAGGGATTTGAATAGCCACAACTTTTTAGTGGTGGAGGGGGCTTCAAAAAAAATTGGGATTTATCCCTGAAAATTAAGTGACTAAAGTCAAATATTTGAAGCTTTAAACCTCCACTACCTGAAGATAGCGGCTATTCAAAAAAATAAATGAACGAAATTAATTTGTCATATTTTTATTTTATTATTGCATCGCAGTAATCATAGACTCGGTATGATAAATTAATTATTAGATTTATTATAAATAAAGGATGGATAATGTACAATAATATTCGAATATTTGTAGTTTGTATTTTTATTTTAGCTCTTGCAGGTTGTTCCTCTCATAAACCTGATTGTTACAATGAGAGCAATAAAGAATTGAGACTGAGATGGGGTTCATTAATTACCAAATCGGGTAAAATCACAGGCTATCAGTTAAACTATGATTCAAAATTATTGAAAATCGGAAAAAAGGAAGACAATGATAATTTTACCGATTCTGTATTAACCATAATTGATGGGGATAGATATTGCAAACTCCTGGCAATGACACGCGATACGATACTAAAAATTCAGGCATTAAGCGAACCGGGAGACAGCCTTCACTTCATCGAATACTCTGACCCGCCGAGAAATGTAAGGATGAGGGCTGTATGGAATCCAACAAATAAAACCTACGGCAGCAAAGGTTTCAGGGAAATTTATGACTCGCTTCAGACATTATTGCCAGTTGTTCGATAACTATAATATTATTATATTGAAATTTCTTATTAAAAGATTTTGGAATTGTAATGAAAGTATTGATTGTTGATGATAATCCTGATTTTTGCTCGACTATAGCAGATATTGTCGGCGGTTTCGGATTTGATACACATATTTTACATGACCCTCAGGAAACTCTTAATTATCTCGATAAGTTTAACCAGAGGATATCGGTTTTACTTCTTGATATTGAATTTGGCGTGAATTCAAAACTAAGCGGGATGGATGTCCTCGAACATTGCAGGTATCGTTATCCTGCAATACCGGTTGTTATGATTTCAGGCAAGGGTACAATAGAAATAGCAGTTAAAGCAACCAAGCTTGGTGCCATCAATTTCATCGAAAAGAGTATTTTAAATAAAGAAAAACTAAGGGAAGTTCTAAACAGCGCCGCCAAAAAGATTGGAATTGAAGGTGAAGCCAGGGAACTGCAGAATTTTCTGAAATCGCAGGGTATAATTGGTAAATCGAAGAGTATTCTCGAAATCGGGGATAGCATCTTCCGTTTTGGACGTACCGATTTGAATGTTCTTATTACCGGTGAAACAGGAACAGGCAAGAAGCTAATTGCCAAGGCTATTCACTCAATCAGCAACAGGGCAAAATTTAAATTTGTTACCGTTGACATACCCAATATACCACACGACTTGTTCCAGAGCGAGCTTTTCGGCTCGGTCAAAGGGTCTTACACCGGTTCATCGGAAACTAAGAAAGGCTTATTCCATGAAGCGCATAAGGGTACTCTTTTCCTCGATGAGATAGGCGACCTTAGAATTGACCTTCAGGCAAACCTGTTTTATCCTATTGAAGAGAGGCTGATTCGCAAAGTCGGTTCTACCGAAACCGAAGAATTAGACGTCAGGTTTATTTCTGCTACCGATAAGGATTTGCTCTTTGCTATGCGTGAATCCAAATTCCGTGAACAACTATACCACAGGCTTCGGGAGTGTGAAATTTACATTCCACCGCTAAGGGATAGGCTCGAAGATATTCCTGATATAGTCGAACATTATACAAAGAATCATAATGAATCCACAAATGACAGTAAGGTATTTCCTCCCTCTGCAGTTGAATTTTTGCAGGAGCATGAATGGGCAGGCAATGTCCGTGAATTGCTCTCGATACTCAGGCAATCATTGTTAACATCAGACGGAAATCAAATTGAAATTGCCGCCTTGCATAAGTTAGTAAGTTCAAATTCACAATTGGGCAGAGCATCTATTGGCCAGGAGAAATTCCTGTCTCCAAGCGGAACTCTTAAAGAAGATATTGCACATCTCGACAAGAAAAAAGTCGAAGCAACTCTTGAGAAAACGGGTGGGAATGTAAGCAAAGCCGCCGCCCAGCTCGGTATCAGCCGGGAAACACTTCATAATAAAATAAGGAAATATGAAATTAATACTCAGCAGTTCAGAAACAGAAGAGGAAAGTGATTATCGGAATGACAAAATTAAATTAATGGCAATAAATAACAAGTCTAAGAAATTCAGCAAAGACAGTCAGGCAGATGTTTCAAAGGGCAAAGCTTCCTTATTGAGCAGAAGCGTACTTCCGAATGGTGTTGCTGTTATAACAGAAGAAATACCAACTGTCGAATCATTTGCACTCGGTATTTTCATTAATGCCGGTTCGCGGGAAGACCCTTATGTAATGCCAGGTGTCGCTCATTTACTGGAACATGCCGTATTCAAAAAAACAAAGACAAGAAACGGAAGGCAGATTGCCGACGATTTCGAAACAATCGGAGCCTACCTGAATGCTTTTACGGCAAAAGAATTTACATGTGTATATATCAGGGCATTAAAGGAACATATTAATAAAGGCTTCGAACTTTTGTCTGATATTGTAATTAATCCGGTTTTTACTGAGCGCGATTTGAAGAATGAAAAGCTTGTTATAAGCGAAGAAATCAATATAATCGAAGATGACCCCGAGGATGTAATTTTTGATTTCTGCGATAAGCTGATATTCGGCAACCATCCTCTTTCAAACCCAATAACCGGAACCCGCAGCAGTTTACAGCTTATTACACTCGAAGACCTTGAATCATTTCATAAAAAGTTATATAAGCCTCCCAATATACTGATTGCCGGTGCGGGTAATCTGAAGCATAAAAATTTATTAAAAGAAGCAAAGAAGTATTTTTCATACATTGAGTCCAACGGGAATTCGATTTACAGGCTTTATCCTAATGAAACCTTCACACTTCGCCAGGAAATCAATAAGAAATATAATCAATCACATATTGTTTACGGAAGAAGAATACCCGGACATAACTCAGATGATAAATATCCGTTGGCTGTGCTGAATGTGCTTCTCGGAGATGGCATGAGTTCGAGGCTTTACCAGAAATTAAGAGAAAAAACCGGCATCGCTTATAATGTTTATTCCACCATTACATCTCTTTCCGATTGCGGCTCATTTTATATTTATGCCGCTGCCGATAAGGCTAAAGTTAAAAATCTCGAAGATATTATTAAAGATGAGATTACTAAAATCAAAGAAGGAAGCATCAGCAAAAAAGAAATCAACAAGGCAAAGGAACTTCTGAAAACGAGTGCCGTTATGGAACTCGAAAGCATGTCTGCCAGAATTCAGATTCTCGCCAGAAATGAATTTTATGACACTCCCGACGAGGATATAGCAACATTCCTGAGCCGCATTGATTCTGTCGGCACAAAGGAAATAAGAGATATTGCCAATAATTATTTTAGAGTTGAAGACTGGAATGTAGTGATTTTTAATTGAAGGCAGGTTTAATAGGCTATTAAGCCGCAGACTGTAGGCTGCAGACTGTTAGGTTGTAGGCAGTAGGCTGTTAGGCAATTAGGGAAAAAGGATAAACTCCTACAGTCAAAAATTCTATAGACTAAAAAGTTAAAAAAAACAATGAAAATTAGAAATTGAAAATTAATTGCAAAATTGCAAATTCGATGAATTATGTGTTGATAACAAAAAAAGCTCAGTTGAATCAACGGAGCTTTGAATAAATGTCAAGTTAAAATTTATTTAACAGGATTTTCAGCTTCTTCCGGTTTTGGTAATTCGTAAGAAAGTTTACCCTCATAGATTTCTTTCATAGCCATGAAGGTTGGCTTGGGAATTTTGTCAAATTCGCGGCTGATTGCAATCTGGTCAAAGTTTACACCTTCGGTTTCCCCCAAATCAATGACATCAGCCATCCTGAGAGTAAGTTCACTTTTAATGAAATCATTTATCTGGCGTGCGCGGAATCCCATTGCGACTATTGACTGGTAAATCACCCCTTTTTCGGATTCATTCATTCGCACTTTTATCGGATTTACAGAATAAGTTTCCATGTTTTTTCCAAAAAATTAAAAAATAGAATAGCAAAAATAGAAAATTTTTTTTAATATTGCAACTTAGTTAATCATCTGATATTGCTAATTTAATATACTTTATTTGTCATTCTAAGCGAAGCGAAGAATCTAATATGAGTGCCGGTGCGATATCCAAGAGATTCTTCACTGCCTTCGGAACGACATCCATACTGAATTAGCAATACATAACATCTTATATATATAAGTGCTTTAATTATGCAGAAGCTTTATCATTCAATCAGCGAAGTCAGCGAACTCGTTGACGAGGAACAGCACATTCTAAGGTATTGGGAAAAAGAGTTCAATCAGCTCAAGCCCAAGAAGAACAGAGGGGGTAACAGGATTTATTCCGATAAGGATTTAATCCTGCTCAAGCTTATAAAAAAATATCTGAGAAAAGATAAGCTATCCCTGAAAGGTGCTAAAGAGCAGTTGGATAAATATCTTACTCTTGGACAGGAAGCGACATTATTCGGTCAGATTCCTCAATCCGGAAATGACTTTGACAGCGAGGCACAAAGAAAAGCGAAAAAAATCGGGCAAGGTGCGATGTATGTTAAAAGCAGTGAACTTACTGAATTATACAATACCTTGAAGGAAGCATCAGAGATATTAAAAGCATAAGGAAATCAAATTATTTAATAATGTTTCAATGGGTTTCCTGATTTAAAATGATGTAATAATTAATAATTTTCTTTGAGTATGTTTTAAATTAATAATTATTTTTGTAGATTAAATATTTCAATTAATTTAAAATATATAAGGTTTATATACATCATAATTTAAATTAAATAGTAAAGCCAAAGGAATCAGAATAAAATTAATTATAAATTAAAATCGGGGTCAGATGAAATGGTACGTATAACAAGGATATTAATCGTAATATTGGTTGCATGCTTTATCGTTGGGGAGCTGTCTTATGCCAAAGGAACAAAAGGGCTGACTTACAAGATGTCAATAATTGGCAAGCATGATGACGAGGTATTAGGTGTGTTTGTTAATTGGGACAATACAAAGGTTGCCACATGCAGTCTCGACGAAACAATAAAAATCTGGAGCATACCGCTGAAAAAAG